>JAFOYD010000139.1 GCA_017391545.1 Lachnospiraceae bacterium | reverse complement strand
AATGACCTGTGCATACTGATTGATGCTGTCAGGCGTCATCACTGCCGGATATTCATACAGGAAATAGGGAATCCAGCAGACGAGACAGAGCGCTGCAGCAGCATAGGGAAGCCATGCATACGAGTATCCGGCCCCGGTAAGTTTCAACGCAGGTGTTGCCTGCAGAATCCAGATCGCGAGATGATAGTAGATCACAAAAAGTCCGGCCCCTGTAAACAAAAGGATGATGGCACAGAAAAGTGTGCTCGTCAGACTGCCAAGAATGATGCTGTATCGTGCTGCGAGAGTGGATACGCTGAAAAAAACACTCAGGATCAAAGCAAGCAGTGAATCACCGGACAGGATGCGGCTTTCGACTCTGTCACTGTGTAGCTTGGAAAAAATATAGAGAAACACCATGAAGAGAATGACAGATGCAGGATTCTTTGTGGACATGCCTGTCAGACGCATAATGGCAAAAAGTGACAAAAAGCTTTTGGCAAAAATCTTTAATTGATACATAATGAACCTCCGGATCTGAATGATTTATGTTTAACTTATTTATAAGAAACATGATAAAAAATATACTATAAATTTATAGTAGAATGAAATTCTTTTGGAGTCAACAGACATTGCATAAAGTTCAAAAGTCTGTTATTATTACATGGATATAAAAAATGGATATAAAAATGTGAAAGAAGAGGAGACAGCTATGAATTGGGAAAACAATGTACGAAAAGTAGTACCTTATGTGGCTGGCGAGCAGCCAAAGGACCAGAATGTCATAAAGCTTAATACAAATGAGTGTCCCTATCCCCCAGCACCGGGTGTTGAGGCGGTTCTTCATGATTTTGACTGTGATATCTTGCGAAAATACCCTGATCCTGATGTGTCAGACCTTGTAAGTGTCCTTGCGAAGAGGCATGGACTTTCTGACAGTCAGGTATTTGTAGGAGTGGGATCGGATGATGTGCTTTCCATGTCATTCCTGACCTTCTTCAATTCTGGAAAACCGATCCTGTTTCCGGATATTACCTATTCTTTCTATGATGTTTGGGCAGATTTGTATCGAATCCCTTATGAATGTCAGCCACTTGACGAGAACTTCTGCATCAGAAAGGAAGACTATTTTAAAGAAAATGGCGGTATTGTGATCGCAAATCCCAATGCACCGACAGGCGTTATGGCTGATGTAGCTGTACTTGAGGAGATCATCAGGGCAAATCCGGATTCTGTTGTCATTATTGATGAGGCATATGTTGACTTTGGGGGACAGAGCTGCGTTCCACTGATCGGGAAATATGAGAACCTGCTCGTCGTACAGACATTTTCAAAATCACGTTCCATGGCAGGCATGCGCATTGGCTATGCGATGGGAAACGAAAAGCTGATCAAATATCTGAACGATGTGAAATTCTCCTTCAATTCTTATACAATGAATGCGACCGCTATCGCAGCGGGAGTAGCATCTGTGGAGGACGAGCAGTATTTTCAGGAGACAGTTGCAAAAGTGGTAAGCACCAGAGAACGCATCAAAAAGGAGCTTTCAAGACTTGATTTTGTGTTCACTGATTCCAAGACGAACTTTATCTTTGCTGCGCACAAGCGTGTTCCTGCACAGGAAATCTTCGATGCGCTCAGAGCCAATCAGATTTATGTAAGGCATTGGAACAAGCCGCGCATTGCAAATCGCATGCGTATTTCCATAGGTACGGATGAGGAGATGGATACTGTGATCCGTTTTCTTGAGGAATATTTAAAAGATAAGTAAGGAGTATTTGAAATGAAAGAATTTATCATGAACACGTTAAGAGGTATGGTCATTGGCATTGCAAATGTCATTCCGGGAGTGAGTGGAGGAACGCTCATGGTTTCCATGGGAATTTATGACAAGCTCATTCTTGTGCTGACACATTTTATCAAGCGAATGAAGGAAGCGATTGCCCTTCTGGTTCCAATCGCGATCGGAATGCTTCTCTCTATCGCAATTTTTGCAAAGATCTTCTCGGAAATCCTGTTTCCAAAATTTCCGCTGCAGACGAATCTCTTCTTTATTGGTCTGATTATTGGCGGAATCCCTGTCATTTATAAAAAGGTAAAGGGAAACACGATCCGACTTCCGCAGATTATCGCATTTGTGCTTCTTTTTGCAACAGTTGTAGGCTTTTCACTGGTTGGAGAGGGCGGAGGCTCAAGTGCAGACATTACCTTCAGTGTTGGCAACGTACTAAAGCTTTTTGGCGTCGGCATCATTGCCGCAGCGACGATGGTCATTCCCGGTGTCAGCGGTTCGATGATCATGATGATCCTTGGCTATTATAATACGATCATTGACACTGTTAATAATTTCATCAACGCATTAAAGAGCTTTGATATTCCGGCAATGCTTGATACATTTGTTGTACTGATTCCGTTTGGTATCGGTGTTGTTGTAGGAGCTGTAGCAGTAGCAAAGCTGATCGAATTTATGCTCAACAAGTTCCCACTTGTGACATACTGGGCGATCATCGGACTGATCGTGGCTTCTCCATTTGCAATTATCTTTATGATGGAGATTGGTACGGTCGGCGTTGTGGAGATCGTTACAGGTCTGGTTCTGTTGGTGGCAGGATTCTTTATTTCCATGAAATTAGGGGCATAAAACTGTTTATTTGAAGAAATATGAAAGCATGGTGACGATTGATGGAAGCATATACAGATTTTGCAAGTGTATATGACCGCTTTATGGACGAGACACCATATGAGCAGTGGTGTGACAATATTGTCCGGGAGCTTGGTGCACATGATATCAAAGACGGACTTGTATTGGAGCTTGGATGCGGCACAGGGAGCATGACCGAGCTCCTTGCTGCGAAAGGCTATGACATGATCGGCGTGGATTGCGCCGACGAGATGCTGAATATTGCTTGTGCAAAAAGAGAACAGTCAGGTCATGATATTCTTTACCTCAATCAGGACATGCGGTCGTTTGAACTTTATGGCACAGTCCGGGCTGTCGTGAGCGTATGTGACAGTCTGAACTATCTGCTTGAGGATGAGGATGTGATTGAATGTTTTCGCCTTGTCAACAATTATCTTGATCCGAAGGGAATCTTTTTCTTTGATTTTAATACCAGATATAAGTATGAAACGGTCATAGGAGACAGCGTCATTGCGGAGAACAGGGAAGACTGCAGCTTTATCTGGGAGAACTATTATGACTCGGAGAGTGATATCAATGAGTACGACCTGACGATCTTTGCACGAAATGAGGAAGCATCTGCCGATGGACAGGAGCTTTTTTCCCGTTTTCAGGAGGTTCATCTTCAAAGGGGATATACGCTGGAGGAAATGAAGCATTTCATAGAAGCATCAGGGCTTGTACTGATCAGGGCGTATGATGCAGATACGCTCGGTGAGGTAACAGCACAAAGCGAGAGAATATACTGTGTTGCCGAGGAGAACGGCAAGTGATGAATCATATAAAAGGAAGGATAAGAGAATGTCAGATTATATTGTAAGAGCGACAGCAGCAAATGCGCAGATTCGTGCATTTGCGATTACTTCAAGAGAGCTTGTTGAGCGGGCGAGAAGCATCCATGATTTGAGTCCGGTCATTACAGCAGGACTTGGACGCCTTCTCACGGCAGGCGCAATGATGGGAAGTATGTTAAAGGGCGAAAAGGATGTGCTGACACTGCAGATTCGCAGTGATGGTCCGGTGCGCGGGATGACAGTCACTGCCGATGCAAAAGCAAATGTAAAGGGCGTGGCACTGGAGCCGCAGGTCATGCTGCCACCCAACGCCATTGGAAAGCTTGACGTGGGCGGAGCTGTAGGAAACGGAATTTTAAGCGTGATCAAGGATATGGGCTTAAAGGAACCATATGTAGGACAGACACAATTACAGACAGGCGAGATTGCAGAGGACCTTACCTATTATTTTGCAACTTCTGAACAGGTTCCTTCCGCAGTAGGACTTGGGGTCCTGATGGAGAAGGACAATACCGTAAAGCAGGCAGGCGGTTTTATCATACAGCTGATGCCTTTTGCAGATGACGAGACGATCAGTGCTCTTGAAGAAAAATTAAAGTCCATGGACAGTGTCACCAAAATACTTGATGATGGAAATACGCCGGAGCAGCTTCTCGAATTACTGCTGGGAGATTTGGGACTTGAGATCAATGGCACCATACCGGCACAATATTTGTGTGACTGTAGCCGTGAACGTGTGGAAAAAGCAATGATCAGCATCGGCAAAAAGGACATCCAGGAAATGATAGATGATGGCAAGCAGATTGAGGTGCGCTGTCAGTTCTGCGATAAGATCTATAATTTCGAGATCGATGACCTGAAAAAGATGCTCAGACAAAGCTCCAATTAATAAATCGGACGATCGTCAGAAAAATCCACGTTTTCAGACACACGTGCCTTGTCGAGTGTGGCAGTGATTGTCTGCATCAGGAGCATGGAGGTGTAACGGTTTTCCTCAGTGAAGCTGATGTTGTCAATGCTCTGCGCTGACAGTATGGCATTTGACAGCTCAGAGAGTGTAGGACTCACAAGAGGGTAGAGCGTGGCTACAGACTCGTCTATGTTGGACAACGTGATGGAATTGATATGGTTCCTGTCCACGGCAATCTGCAGCTCGACGTTGGCACTTCCAAGCATCAGTGTACTTGCGTAGATTCCCGGAACATAAGTATCAAGCATGCCGGTCGTACTGTCATCAGGGTCAGAGCTTTCTTCAGAAGTGTTCTCATCTGCATTCTGAGTGGGTACAGACTCGGTGGAATCATCGTGTTCAGAAGGCATAAAGAGGGATACGGCAACCATTATGATAAGTATACTTACGACCAGAAGTACAAGTGCATAGACTAATTCCTTTGAGCGAAGTACAACGATTTTGGTTTTAGAGCTCATGTGATTACTCCGTTTTATTCTTTTTATTAAGGTATGAAGAGGCTGTCGGGATTATGCTTTTTGGTTGACAAAAAGAATAATTGATAGTAGCTTTAGAGTAGAATGGTAAAATAGTAACTGTTCAGCAGGTCTGCGCATTTACTGCGCTGACCGTGAAAAAGAGTAGTGGAAGCAGGCACAAATCCATTTGCGAAGCAAATTTTGCATGGATTTGTGCTCGTAACTATGAGGGTACTGAATAGTTACGTAAAATAAATTTTTTGAGAGGAAAGGTACAGGATATGGCAAAATATACAAAACAGGATATCATCGACATGATTGAGGATGAGGATGTAGAATTTATAAGAATGCAGTTTACCGATATCGAAGGTAATTTTAAAAATGTCGCAATTACGGCAAGCCAGCTTGAAAAAGCGCTGAATAATGACTGCATGTTTGACTGCTCTCTCGTAAAGGGAATGCTTCCTACTGACAATGCAGATATGTTTCTGTATCCTGACATCGATACCTTTACAATATTCCCCTGGAGACCGCAGCAGGGAAAAGTGGCACGTTTTATCTGTGATGTATATCGTGCGGACAGAACACCTTTTGAGAGTGACTGCCGCTATATCTTAAAGAAAGCACTGAGAGAAGCAGCAGAGATGGGATATACGTTTGACGTAGGACCGGAGTGTGAGTTTTTCCTGTTCAATGCAGATGAAAATGGCAGACCTACCACCAACACCGATGAGCAGGCAGGCTTTTTTGATATGGGACCGCTTGACAATGGCGAGAATGCCAGACGTGATATTGTGCTGACACTTGAGGATATGGGGTTTGAGGTTGAGGCATCGCACCATGAGAAGGCTCCATCACAGCATGAGGTCGATTTCAAATATGACGAGGCGCTTACAACGGCTGACAACATCATGACCTTCAAGCTTGCAGTCAAGACCATTGCAAAGCACCATGGACTTCATGGAACCTTTATGCCAAAGCCGAGAATGGAATTCTGTGGTTCTGGTATGCACATCAATATGTCACTGAGCAAGGATGGAAAAAATATCTTTGATGATCCCTCAGATGAAAATGGACTGAGTAAGGAAGCCTATTACTTCATGGGAGGACTCATGAAGCATGTCAAGGGAATCTGTGCTGTGACGAATCCGCTTGTCAATTCTTATAAGAGATTAAAGCCCGGTTTTGAGGCACCGGTATATATTGCATGGAGTACACTTGGGGCAAATACGCTGATCAGAGTACCGAATATGCGTGGAGAGCATACGAGAATCGAACTTAGAAGTCCTGACCCGTCAGCCAATCCGTACCTTGCAATCGCAGCATGTCTCATGGCAGGACTTGACGGCATCAAAAATAAGATTGAGCCGGAAGCAGAAGTGCGGGACAATATCAATGCCCTGTCGGAGGAGGAGGCGATCAAGCGGGGAATCAGAAAGCTTCCTACCGATCTTCTGGAAGCATGTGAAGAAATGAAAAAGGATTCGCTTCTTAGAACGCTGTTGGGAGACCGTGTGTTCGAACAGTATTATGACTCCAAACTGGCAGCATGGAAAGAATATGATTCCCAGGTGACAAAATGGGAAATCGAATCCTACCTGTATAAGATCTAAGTACACCTTTAAAATGTTTTCGTAAGAACTGATTTGGAGGGGTACCGGGTGACAAATATAATTGTAGTCTTTGCCAAGATCGAGGATGCAAAGAGCATCAAGAACATACTGGTAAAGAATGGGTTTGGTGTAACAGCAGTCTGTACTTCCGGTGCACAGGCACTAAGCTATGCCGATGAGTTCAATGATGGTATCATAATATCTGGCTATAAGCTGACGGACATGATCTGTGTGGAAATCAAAGAAAATCTGCCGCCGGATTTTGAAATGGTGGTGATGGCATCCCAGAGAGTTTTGAGTGAAGTGTCCGGGACAGGCATCATGGGACTGGTCATGCCTTTAAAGGTTCATGAGCTGATCAATACAGTCGGCATGATGTCTCAGGGAATTATCAGACGCAAGAAAAAGCGCAAGGAAAAGCCAAGAGTCCGCAATGAGGAGGAGGCAGCTGTCATTAACAGTGCTAAGCATCTGTTGATGGAACGAAACAACATGACGGAGGAAGAAGCGCATCGCTATATTCAGAAGCATAGTATGGACAACAGCACCAATATGGTAGAGACAGCGCAGATGCTTCTGGCAATGCAATAAGAGCGGAAGCGTACAGGTTTATAGAAAGGATTACAAGAATGAATATTGTTTTATTATCAGGAGGTTCAGGTAAGCGTCTTTGGCCATTGTCTAATGATGTGAGATCAAAGCAGTTTTTAAAGCTTTTATGCGATGATGAGGGCAATCATGAGTCTATGGTACAGCGTGTGTACAGACAGATTGTAGCCGCAGGCATTGATGCCAATATTGTTGTGGCCACGTCAGCGACACAGGTGGAAGCAATCAGGGGACAGCTCCAGAATGATGTGGATATTGTTGTGGAGCCGGAGCGCAGAAACACATTCCCTGCAATCGTGCTTGCAGCATCTTATCTGGAATCCAGGAAGAAGATGAACCCGGAGGAGACCGTAATCGTACTTCCTGTTGATCCCTATGTTGATGTGAAGTATTTTGAGACCTTTAAGAAAATGGATGAACGTGTTCAAAAGGGCGACGCAGATATTGTCCTTATGGGTATCACACCATCTTATCCTTCTGAAAAATATGGATATATTTTGCAGAGCGAGCCAGGCAGGGTGACAGGCTTCAAGGAAAAGCCGGATGAGGCAACAGCCACAAAACTCATCGAGCAGGGCGCGCTTTGGAATGCAGGTGTCTTTGCGTTTAAGCTAAAGTACCTGATGCGTATCGCGGACCAATATGTAAGTAACAGGGATTTCTCTTATGTGGTCAACAATTATACGCAGTTGAAGAAAGACAGCTTTGACTATGAAGTTGTTGAAAAAGCGGATTCACTGGCAGTCGTTCCCTATGATGGCGAGTGGAAGGACATTGGTACATGGAATACACTGACAGAGGAGATGAAAGAGGAGAGCATTGGTGATACCGTTATGGGACTCGAGTGTGAGAATACACATGTGATCAACGAGCTTTCCATTCCTGTCGTGACACTTGGCACAAAGAATCTGGTGATTGCAGCAAGCCAGGACGGTATTCTTGTCTCTGACAAGCACAAAAGTTCCTACATTAAGCCGTTTGTGGAGCATATCAGCAATCGTCCGATGTACGAGGAAAGACGATGGGGCGAATATAAGGTCTACGATTACAGCCAGTATGCTGACGGAACCAAATCCATCACCAAACATGTAACCATCAATGCCGGCTGTGCACAGGACTATCAGGTACACCGCTACAAGGATGAAGTGATTACGGTGGTCAATGGAACAGGTGAACTTGTGATTGATGGATGCCTGATGAAGCTTTCCTGTGGTGACACGATCTCCATCAGAAGAGGGCAGAAGCATGGAATCAGGGCATTTCAGGACCTGCAGCTGATATCTGTTCAGATTGGTGAGGATGTAACGGAAGACGATGTGGAGAAATTAAACTGGAGTTGGGCAAACTAAGGAGGAATCCCCTTATGAAATTTACAAAAATGCATGGATGTGGAAATGACTATGTGTATGTCAATGGCTTTGAGGAACATATTGATGCGGAGCAAAAGCCGGAGCTGGTCAGAAAATTAAGTGACAGACATTTTGGCATCGGTGGAGATGGTGTGATTTTTATCAACCCGGGAAAGACTGCTGAGTTTGAGATGGAGATGTACAATGCGGACGGGACACGTGCACAGATGTGTGGAAACGGTATCCGTTGCGTGGCAAAATATGTGTATGACTATCATCTGACAGACAAGACCAGCATTACGATCGAAAGCTTCGGCAAGGTAAAATATCTGGAGCTGACGCTTGGAGATGATGGCAAGGTCTCTACTGTCAGAGTGAATATGGGAGCACCGATCTTAAAGGCGTCTGAGGTTCCCGTGATCTCTGGCAACGAACAGGTCATTGACGAAGAAATCACTGTAAATGGCGAAAATTACAAAATGACCTGTGTATCCATGGGAAATCCTCATGCGGTCGTATTTGTGGATGATGTGGCAGATCTGAAGGATTTTGCAATTGAGCAGATTGGACCATATTTTGAAAATCATGAGCGCTTTCCGGAGCGGACAAATACAGAATTTGTCAGAATCATTGACAGGAATAATGTACAGATGCGCGTGTGGGAGCGTGGAACGGGTGAGACACTGGCCTGTGGAACAGGATGCTGTGCGACGACAGTGGCGTGTGTCTTAAACGGACTTACCGACACAAAGGTCAATGTCCATGTTTTAGGCGGAGTGATATTGTGCGAGTGGGACAGGGAAGAGAACCTTGTCTATATGACGGGGCCGGCCACGACCGTATATGAGGGTAATGTAGAAATTTAAGGAGGAAGGAAGCGATGCTTTTCCCAAGTGAGGTATTTTTGTTTGTTTTCCTGCCGTTTGTATTAGTGATCTACTATGCATTTTTAAGAAAAACAAAGCATTTGAAAAATATATTTTTACTGTTGGCGAGCCTGTTTTTCTACGCATGGGGCGAGCCGACTTATGTCTTTCTGATGATTGGAACGATTCTTGTCAACTGGCTCTTTGGCCTTGCGGTGGACAGGCTTCGCGATAAAAAGGCAGCGATACGGATTCTTTTTGTGCTGCTTGTCATTGTCAATATTGGTACGCTCGGATGGTTCAAATACAGTGAATTTACGGCTTTACAGATCAATAGATTCCTGCATACAAATATTCCGGTGCCGATCTTACCGTTGCCGATCGGAATTTCCTTTTATACCTTTCAGGCGATGTCCTATGTGATCGATGTGTACAGGAAACGGGGAAAGGTACAGAAGAATCCACTCCAAGTCGGTCTGTATATTGCACTGTTTCCACAGCTGATCGCAGGTCCGATTGTCCGTTATGAGACGATCGCAGAGCAGATCGAGCACAGGGTTGAGAACTTCAAGGATTTTTCGGCAGGCGTGACCAGATTTATCATCGGACTTGGCAAGAAGGTGCTGATTGCAAACAACATGGCACTGATTGCCGACAATGCGTTTGGACTGATCATCAATGGTGAATTTCAGGCATCCGTTGGCATGGCATGGCTTGGCGCGATTGCCTATACCTTGCAGATCTTCTTTGACTTTTCGGGATATTCGGATATGGCAATCGGCTTAGGACAGATGTTTGGATTCCACTTTGAGGAGAACTTCAACTACCCATATATCTCCAAGACTGTTTCTGAGTTCTGGCGTAGATGGCATATTTCCATGCAGACCTGGTTTCGGGACTATGTGTATTTCCCAATGGGAGGCAGCAGGGTTTCCAAGCCAAGACTGATTTTAAATCTGTTTGTGGTCTGGCTACTTACAGGTATGTGGCATGGTGCGAACTGGACCTTTATTGCATGGGGACTGATGTACTTTGTGATCCTGACCTTCGAGAAGCTGACAGGGCTTAGTAAAAAGGAATACTGGTGGGGACATATTTACACGATGGTGCTTGTCATCATTGGCTGGGTCATTTTTCGCTCGACAGGTATGGGAAGTGCATTTTTGTACATTAAGGCAATGTTTGGCATTGGGGCAAAGGGTATTATTGACAAAGCAGTATGGGCATATCTGGCACAGAACTGGATATACTTTGTATTTGCCATCATAGGCTGTGCACCGATCATGCCATGGATCGATCAGAAGCTTAAGAATAGCAGAGTATGGCAGGCTGTTTATGTGGCAGGAATCGTCATCTGCCTGGTAGTCAGTGTGTCATTTATCAGCAATAATGCATATAATCCGTTTATTTACTTTAATTTCTAAAGAAATAAGAGAGTCTTGGAAAGGACAATATGTAATATGAAGAATAGGGACAAATGGATCACAATAGCCTTTCTCGTATTCATACTGACGATACCGTTCGTGAGTATGGTAAGGAACCTGATGCCACAGCAGCAGGAGCAGCAGCTGACGGAGGCCGAGAAGGTGATCCTGCAAAATAATGGAACGATGAAGGAAGATGCGGACAGTGAAGCTCCCACAGAGGAAACAGTACCATCTGCGCAAGAGGAAAAGCAGCCACTGTTTACCAGAATTCAAAATAGCATCAACAATTTCACCAATGGACTGTTCGGACGGACAAAGCTGATTGCTTTTAATACGGGGCTTACATCCTTTCTGACAGGAGGAACCTATATCGAATCGACGCAGGTTCTGATGGGAAAGAACAATATGTTTTTCTACAAAACAGAGCTTGATGGACATCCCATCTGGGATTATATGGGGATCAACCATTTTTCGGATGAGGAGCTGGCTGCGATTGCGGCGAATATGACAGCTACAAGAGACCATCTTGCCGAGAAAGGGATTGAGTTCTATGCGATGTGCGTACCCAATAAGGAAATTATCTACGAAGAGAATATGCCGGATACCATCGCAAGGGTAGATGATACCTCAAGAGGAGAGCAGCTGGCTGCTTATATGAAGGAAAATACGGACCTGGTATTTGTCTATCCGAAGGAGGCGTTGCTTGCGAATAAAGATCAGACCCAGTTATATTATACGACAGACTCGCACTGCAACCAAAAGGGAGCATTTGTGAATATGCAGGAATTTTTCAGGGAGGTCTATGGTACCCATGCAGAGCTTGATTCGGTACGCTTTGATGAGAATGCGACTGATTATGCGGGAGATTTAGCCGGCATGGCAGGACTTGCAGATAAGTATCGGATCGATACGGTCTATGTTTTTGACAAAGACTCTGCTGACAGGCAGCAGTACCATGATCAGGTACTTTTATTCGTTGGCGACTCTTTCGGAGGATTTCTGACAGCAGTTTGTAAAGGCTATTATAAAGAAGTACATTGGGAGCATCCTGACAATTTCAAATACAGCATGTATGAGGAGTATGATCCTGATGTGGTGATCTGGGAGAGGCAGAGCGCTACTGTGAGAAATTCATGGATCCGATCTTAATCACACAATAAATACAGGGAGTTCTTTTAGGTTTAGAAGAACTCCTTTTCAAATTAAAAAAGAAACCATAAAAATACAGAGGATAAAACGTAGCTATATTGTCAGCGACAATATGCGTTTTACCGGAAGGGAGTTCATGTGGAGGAAAAACAATTCAGCGCATGCATGGAACGCATGAAAATGGGCGATAAAAATGCATTGCATGAGATTTATGAGGCATACATCGGATATATTTATTCCATCGTGCTTCAGGTCGTCGGGAACCGTGAAGATGCAGAGGATGTGACAAGTGAGTTCTTTATTAAGCTATGGAGACTTGCAGATACATACCAGAGTGGGAACGGACATAAGGCATGGATGGCTACAATCGCCAGAAATATGGCGATCGATCTTCTTCGCAAGACCAAACGGGAGGTGCTCACAGAGGATTATGCCGATACGATGACGGAAAATGCATCGGACGTATGTGTAGAACAGGAGGTCATCGCCGACCTGAATCTCAGACAGGCACTTGAGCTGTTAAAGCCAAATGAACGGGAGGTCGTGAATCTGAAAATCATGGGCGATATGACCTTTCAGGAAATAGCGGACATACTTAAGATACCACTTGGCACAGTGACATGGCGATATCAGAACGCGATTAAAAAATTAAGGAGATGCGGCTATGAGTAAGGACTTGGAAAAAGAATACAAAGCGCTTATGAACAGTGACGTGCCTGATTTATGGGCACGGATTGAAGCGGGAATTGATGAGAAAAATGGTTCCGATAATATTCAGCACTTTGAGCATAGAACACAGAATGAAAAAAGGAAACGTAACACGAAGAAACGGTTTCAATTTAAAGTATGGGGAACTGTGGCAGCAGCCTGTCTGTGCGTGGCAGTTGCAGTCCCTGTCATGATGCAGGTTACAAAGGGCGGTACTTCCAATATGACAGCAGCGCCGGAGATGGCTGTAGAAAGCTTTGATACAGGTTATGCACAGGATGATGCGGCGGTAAAATCCGCAGACACAGATTTGCTTAATAATACGCTCACAGACAGTGTTGATGTGCAGGAAGCAGAAAACACTGTGGCGGATGTAGCAGAGCAGGCAGTGGCAAGCGATACACAGCGATATTCTAAAGAATTGATCAGGGGCTGGTTCGATGGGACTGCAGAGCCGGAAATGGAACTGGACGCTGAGCCTGTATGGACAGAGGATGGTGCACTTTATTATCTTCCAGTCAAGGACAAAAATATCTATGATCTGAGAGAATTTTTAGCACAATATTTTGATCAGGATGAGATCGAGGAATTGTTGAATGCAAAGGTCGGCGGCTATGCGCCATTTATGGAAGTGGATGGCGTGCTTTATCATGGAGCAGGAATGGTCAGAAGCGATTGCGAATAACATGTACAATTATGGGAAATAATAAGTTAGGTAATATGGCAATCATGTCAATTATTGGAAAGGGAGGAAAATCTCTGATGAAGAAAAAAACAATAATGGGTAAAATTGGAGTGATCACTTTGACATTTGCACTGTCGATGGCAATGCTGACAGGCTGTGGCGGTGACACAAACAGAAATTCCGATGAGGTTACGACTGAAAATGCCGCTGATTCGGCGGGAATGGTACACTTGGAAAGTACAGAGGAAGTCAATGCATTTATGGACGAGGTATATGCGGGAGTAGCACAGGAGCTGCTCCCCATGAATGTTGAAACCACAGAGCTTGACCTGAATGACGTGGATATGATTGAATATCACACAGGGCTTGTGAATCTTACCGGCATAGAAGGAATCTATTTGTCAGAGTCCATGATTTCCTCTGTGGCATACAGTGCTGTATACATCAGGACAAATGAGGAAGCAGATGCCAGTGTACTGAGGCAGATGCTGATGGACAACATCAATCCTTCCAAGTGGGTCTGCGTCACAGCACAAAAGGAGTATGCGGTCATACTTGGAAACGATATCTTTTTTGTGATGGGCGCGCAGGATACCGCCAAGGCTGTAGTGGATCAGGCGATTGCTGCGGCACAGTCAAGGAACATGAATGTTTCTGACACCATGGAAAAGGAAAATTCATTCTAAACAGGAGAGGCTGTCATGCTTTTTTCCAGTATTTCATTTTTATATTTTTTTCTGCCATTAACACTGTTTCTATACTTTTTTGTACCACAAAAGGGAAAAAATCTTGTGCTACTTTTCATGTCAGTGCTGTTTTATGCATGGGGTGAGCCTGTATATGTGCTTTTGATGCTCGCTCAGATTGCAGTATCCTTTGGGCTTACAGGACTGATGGAACGATACAGAGGACAAAGGGCAGCCGGAATATTTTATATTCTGTCTGTTCTTTTTCCATTTTTGGCATTATTTTACTTTAAATACATTGCTTTTTTTACAGACATTCTATTTCAGGTTCATATAAAGACTCCGGCACTTCCGATCGGTATATCCTTTTATACCTTTCAAATTGCAAGCTATTGCATCGATGTGTATCACCAGAGAGTCCCGCGGCAGAAAAATCTGATTACCTATGCCGCATATGTTACACTGTTTCCACAGCTTGTGGCAGGACCGATTGTCCGATATCGCGAGATCGAGAAGACACTCACAGATGGCATCGATTTTTCTGATATCCATATGAATTTTGAGAAAGGAATCGTGCGCTTTGTGACAGGATTGGGCAAAAAGGTACTGATCGCCAATGTGCTTGGAGCGTTCGTGTCAGAAGTGGCAGCGTTAGGAACAAGGACAGTGGAACTTTCCTGGGCTTATGCCATTGCCATAGCGCTGCAGATCTACTTTGATTTTTCAGGTTATTCGGATATGGCAATCGGCTTAGGAGAACTGTTTGGATTTCAGTTTCCGGAGAATTTTCGTCACCCGTTCATTGCAAAAAGCGTGCGTGAATTTTGGAGAAGATGGCATATTACACTCGGAGCATGGTTTCGCGATTATGTCTATATTCCTATGGGAGGAAACCGTGTGGGTGCACTCCGCTGGATGTTCAACATACTGGTGGTTTGGCTTTTTACAGGATTATGGCACGGGGCAGGATGGAATTTTATCGTGTGGGGGCTTTTGTTTGCAGTCCTGCTTGTCATTGAAAAAGGCGTCAGGAGTATATGCAGAAAGCGGATAGACTCTGGACATTATGTAACGGATATTGTGAAGCACATTTATGTCGCAGTAGTGATTATCATAAGCTTTCTGATTTTTCACAATGACAGTCTTATGGATGCACTGTCAGATATTGCGGCTCTTGTGAACCGCGGAAACCGTATTGCTTTTGATGGAGCCACATTACAGGTATGTGCCTATCTGTTAAGAAACAGAATGGGAATCCTGTTAATTGGTCTTTTTGGTGCTACACCTGCTCCGTTATGGATCTGGAAAAGATTAAAGACCAGCCTTGAAAAACATCGTTTTGGAGATGTGACAGTGCATCTGCTGCAGGCTGTTTTTGCAGTTGGAATTTTGGTGCTCTGCACAGCATATTTGATCGATGGTTCCTTTAATCCGTTTTTGTATTTCAGGTTTTAACAGAAAGGGTATTCGTGTGTATGAAAAAAGACAGATGGAAACAGCGCATTACAATATACAGCTTTCTTGCATGCATTGTCAGTATGACCATGCTGATTGTGATCTTCCCGAAGGAGCAGATCTCGAAGGCAGAGCGAAGGCGGCTTGCCACAAGACCACAGCTTGCCGCTGAGAGCATTTTAGATAAGTCCTTTATGGAGGATGCAGAGGACTATCTGCTGGATCATTTTCCGTTCAGAGAAGGACTTCGGCGCATCAAAGCCCAGTTTGCTTATCATATATTAAAGCAAAAGGAAAATAACGGAATTTATGTGGATGGTGGCTATGCATCCCGACTGGAGTATCCACTTAATGAGGCTTCTGTCGTGCGAATGGCTGATAAACTTGTCAGCTTAAAGTATCAATATTTTCCAAATGAAAACACGTGGTATGCGGTTATCCCGGATAAAAACTTTTTCCTGGCAGAACCAAACGGATATCCGTCGATGGACTATGACAGAATGTTGGAGCTCCTTGCACAGAGGCTGGATAGCAGTGGGGAAAGATTTGATTACATTGATATTGCAGCAGGTTTAGAAGTGGATGATTATTATCACACTGATACACACTGGAGACAGGAGCGGCTGCTTGGCACCGTCGCAGTAGTTGGCGAGGCAATGGGTATCAATGAGGCATTGAATTTGCAGGAATCCAATTTCGAAAGGCATGAGATCAAAGACTTTTATGGCGTGTATTATGGTCAGTCCGCGCTACCAATGGAGCCTGACACAATCGTATATCTGACGAATGAGACGACAGATGCAGCCAGGGTATGGAATCTTGAGGAGAATCTGTCAAAAGACGGACAGGTGACAATGCCGGAGCATGCGGGAGCGGTGTGGAACCCGGTATATCAAACACAAAAGCTTGAGGAACCACTCTGTCTTGATCAGTATGATGTGTTCCTCGGAGGTGCAGCGTCACTGCAGATCATAAAAAGTCCGAAAGCCAATACGGACAGAAGGCTCGTTATTTTCAGGGATTCTTTCACGAGTAGTCTGGCTCCACTCCTGCTGGAGGCATATTCCGAAATCACACTGATCGATCTTCGGTATATCAGCACTCCGCTTGTTGGAGAGTATGTCAATTTTGAAGGAGCAGATATTCTTTTTTTATACAATACATCGATCATAAACAATGCGTCCATGCTGAAATAGCAGGGGGCTGAATAAATATGTGCAAGTTGTATCGGCTTTTTGAAAAAAATATATAAAATGACAGCGAAATAGGCATGTCAATTTAATTTGAGATAAAAATTAAATAAAGTAAATGCGAAAAAAGTAATATTCTGTCGGAATATAGCACAAAATTTTCTAAAATATTGCACCAATTTGCGAAATATTATAAAATATAAGTATCATTATGTTATGACTTTATGGTATTCGAACGAAGTGAACAATACCATTTTTGTGGAGGAGGGGGATATATGTATCGCTATAACGTAGAGACATTTGAAAATAAGTATTATCCTGCTACAGATGAGATTGCCGGTTTTCAGGTAAGGCCTGGAAAGTTCTTGAGAAATGGCGCGACCTGCGTAGAGGGGGGCGTGAATTTCACCATTCATTCCAATGGAGCGAAATCCTGCAGCTTGTGCCTGTTTCATCTTGGAGAGGATGAGCCATATGCCATTATACCATTCCCGGAGTCTTATTGTCTGGGAAACACGTATTCCATGGTAGTTTACGGATTAAATCCGGCAGAGTTTGAGTATGCTTATCAGTTTGACGGCGAGTATGATGAGAAAAAGGGACTTCTTTTTGACAAAACAAAGTATATCCTTGATCCATATGCCAAGTCTGTAGCGGGGCAGGGAACCTGGGGACATAAAAAGAATCCTTCCCGGCGCGTGTATAAGGGATTGGTGGTCGACAGCGGATATGACTGGGGAAATTTCAAAAACACCAGTCTGGAACCCAAAGACATGATTATCTATGAGACGCATGTAAGAGGCTTTACCATGGATGAGTCATCCGGTGTCAAGCACCGCGGCACTTACGAGGGATTGCGGGAAAAGATTCCTTATCTGCTCGAGCTTGGTGTCAATGCTGTCGAACTGATGCCGATCTTTGAGTTTGATGAAATGGAAGATGTGCGCGTGGTAGATGGTGAGAAACTGCTGAATTACTGGGGATATAGCCCGGTATGCTTTTTTGCACCCAACGCAGCGTATGCTTCCGAGCAGCGTTTTAACCAGGTGGGAAATGAGCTGAGAAGACTCATCCATGAACTGAACAGCAATGGAATCGAGGTCATCCTTGATGTTGTATTTAACCATACTGCGGAAGGCAATGAGATGGGGCCCTGCTTCTCTTTTAAGGGACTTGACAACAACATCTACTATATGCTAACCCCGGATGGAAAATATTACAATTTCAGTGGTTGCGGAAATGTTATGAACTGCAATCATCCCATTGTGCAGCAGTTT
>JAFOYD010000138.1 GCA_017391545.1 Lachnospiraceae bacterium | reverse complement strand
GCAAGATCAATCAGATTCTGTATATGCTCCTTGCGCAGTTCCAACAGATGAATCTGCTGCTCCAGCGCCTTGCTCCGGTCAAAATCCGGGCTGTCCAGAATATCCTTGATCTCTTTCAGTGAAAATTCCAGTTCCTTGAATAGCAAAATATGCTGCAAACGCTCCAGTGCTGTATCGTCATACAGACGGTATCCGGCGTCTGTAACTTTTGTGGCCGGCAAAAGTCCAATCTTATCATAGTGGTGAAGAGCACGTATACTTACTCCTGATATTTTGCTGACTTCGTGTACTGTCATCATGTAGATCACCTCTTTCTCTGTGGTAATATTATCATAAACTATTACATTACGTCAGAGTCAATACCATTTTATAAAAAATTTTCATTACTCATTCTCCCCGCTCGAACCGCACGTGAATCCTCCACTTGGGGCGTTCATCACCCGCTTGTCCTGTCAGTACCTTTTCGTAACGGTGCACGCTCAAAAGCAGTCCGATCATTACCGCGTACACAAGTGTCACACTGCCACCATAGGTCAGAAACGGAATCGAAACCGATGTCACAGGCCACAGTCCCAGGTTCATCAAAATTCCTTCACAGCAATTGACGCACAGGACAAAAAAGCAGGACGCTGATACCAATGCGCCGAGCTGGTTTTTCTGAGAGCGCACGATTTTCATGGCACGCATGATGAACAATACCAGTAACAAAATCAGCACAATTCCCACAATCATGCCATAGCTGTATACAAGTTGCAGGAAAATCAGCTCATCATAGCAAAAAATGCCACTATAATCCACACTTTTTCCCGCGCCCCAGAAGTTTGCATTGTTTCGCATTTCCAGTATGAGTGTGTAAACATATCCCCAGGTTGTGCGATATTGACCGGGATGCAAAAATGCACGCAGTCGTTCCTTCTGATAAGTTGCACCCGCAATGCCATAATACAAAGTCGCTGCAACCATCGGCAAAATGGCAACTACCGCCATGATTACTGTCGTAAATTTTTTGTTCACGCGAAACATCCTTTTATGAATCGCAAAGATTAGCATCAGAATCTGAATCAGGAAAACATTGCCCGCCACCGCAATACTACCGGAAAGCTGTGTTCCAAATGCCGCTGTTAGAAACGTAAGTAACACACCCTTTATAATCGCACCGTATCCTCCCCTGCGAGACCGATACAGTATCCCGGCAAATACAGGAAGATAGAGGTACACAAGCATTGACATCGCTGGTACGCGCCCGTTAAGTGTCGGAAGCACTCCGTTCAAAATAAAAAGTGCGGCCGTCATCAGAATATAGGCGATGTACCCACAGTGCCCAATGATACTGTAATCGACAAACTGAATCGTCGCGATTGCCACAAAGCCTACAAGTGTATAAATGCATTGTCTGGCAAAAACAGATGGATTGTCCACACCATGAATCAGATACATCACAATCAGCCCGGCAACGCTCAGCAGGAATGTCAAAAGAAGCATTTTCCAGTCAATCTGAGGGCGGTGTATTCGGTCGAGCGCAACACCGATTTCCACCGGGTCACCCATCTCGCGCACTGCCATCTTAACTGCCTGATCATGCTCCACACCGGACTCCTCATATGCCTGCGCCTGATCTTTAATATGATCAGCCAGCTCACGTGCCACACCATCACGCGCTTTCACGCATCGCATCTGTTCTGTCAATATTTTCAAAAATTCTTCCATAGCCTGTCCTCCCTACGTTGTCGCACCAAGGACATTCAAAACGGCTGTCTGGTACTCCTGCCACTCTTCCTTCTTTGACCGAAGATACTTTTTTCCCTCTTTTGTGATGCTGTAGTATTTCCGCACCTTTCCATTGACCTCATCCTCGTAGGAGGTCAGGTAGTTTTTCTCCTCCAGAGCATGAAGAAGCGGATAAAGCGTTCCCGCTTTCAATGTAAATACATTATTGGACTTCTGCTCCAATGTCTCGATCATCTCGTAACCGTACATATCCTTGTCTTCCAGCAGACGGAGAATCAGCATCGACGTACTCCCCGAAATTAGTGACTTATCAATTGGCATATAATCATTCCCTTTCTAAATTGATTTATATATAGATTATCTATATATGTGATTATATATCGATAATCTATATATGTCAATCTGTTTTCTCATAGCTTTCGCATTGACTGTACCATATTTTATGCTACAATAAACACAACGGAACTTTAGTGCAGTCAGCTGACGTTGACACGGACAGCGAGTCGTTGCCCGGAAGTAAATCCTGATTACATTATTATCGCCACTGCTCCAACGTAGTTTTGGGCACGCTGCCACGTGCTTCTCTACGCCTGCGCAGTAGCAATATTCTAACTGTATTGTTCCGGAAATATTAGTCATGAGGGGAGGAAAGTGCATATGATCGTATACAAAGAGCTTTCCTCCCTCTGTCATGATTTGGGTTTTTCCGCCAGAGCATTGTATACAGCAAGCAATTCTGTTGATCAGCATTACCATACAGTTGAGATACCAAAGGGAAATGGGGAGACGAGGACACTTCATGTCCCTGATCCATATATGAAGACGATTCAAAAAAGCATCGCAAAAAATCTGCTGGCTTATGAGGAAGTCTCGCCATATGCCATCGCTTATCGCTTCGGAGGCAGTACAAAAGCAAACGCTGCTCCGCACGTCGGACATCCTGTGATCTTAAAGATGGATATCCGAAAATTCTTTGACCATATCACTTATCCCATGGTGAAAGAAAAAGTATTTCCTGAGAAAAAATACGCTGAGTCGAACCGAATCCTGTTGTCCATTCTGTGTGTATATGATCATACAATTCCTCAAGGAGCACCAACCTCACCTGCAATCTCAAATATTATTCTGAGGGAGTATGATGACATTGTTGGGAAATGGTGCGAGAATCAGGCAATAACATATACAAGGTATTGTGATGACATGACCTTCTCCGGCGATTTTGAGCCTGCGCCTGTGATTGCATTTGTAAAGAAAGCACTTT
Organism: Lachnospiraceae bacterium; assembly: GCA_017391545.1. GTDB lineage: Bacteria > Bacillota > Clostridia > Lachnospirales > Lachnospiraceae > COE1. Next base: position 2,106 of record JAFOYD010000138.1, on the reverse strand, counting down.
TCGAGCAAGGTTTTTTTGTGAATAACAAAAAGACTGTCGTCCTCAGAAATGGCCAGCGCAAAGAAGTGACCAGAATCATTGTAAACCAAAAAATATCCGTGCCTGCATCTTATAAGAAATCCCTCAGACAGGAATTGTATTATTGTGAAAAATTTGGAATTGAATCCCACCTCAAGCATATAAAGGCTAATGAAAATGAGGAGCACTACATCGAAAGGCTTCTGGGACGGGTGAATTACATCCTGTCCGTAGAACCTGACAACCAGGAAATGAAAAAATATAGACAATGGCTTTTAAATCAAAAACCGTATATGACAAAAGCTTAACTGCTCAGTATCATCAAACAGCCTCTGCAACTTTCATCGCAGAGGCTGTTTGATTACTTATTAAAAAATTGCAGGTTTGATTCTTTTACACCATCATCTGTGGTGTATTCCATAAGTTCAGTTTTGTTCCGATTCCTTTTTCAAGCGCATTTCTGTAGACCATCGTGCCCCATGCCACATCCTCTGTGGGCATTCCGCCTACCGAATAGATGATAATCTCATCCTCTTTTCTGTGAACCGGTATCTTGCCGAGCAACACATCACCTAAATCGTCAATCTGGTCTGATGTCATCTTTCCTTCTGCAATCAAATCCTCGACCTTTACTGCCGGAATGGGAATCGTATTGTAGGCATTCGGCTTCATTTCCTCCTCCCAAGCTTCATATAACTTGATGTTGTCGGTCACTGTTCTTGCCCTGTTGATCACAAAATCATCATCGAATCGCAGCGCTGCTGTCGACTCAATAATGGCACCCGGCTTAATCCATTCTTCTGCGATATACGGGTAAAGCTCCGGATCACCCGTCGGTGAGGAGGTTGAGACAGAGACAATATCGGAATCCCTGACAGCCTCTTCAATTGTTTCGACTGCATACACATCAACGCCCGGATACTCCTCCTTTACAAAGTCGATGAACTTATTGAGCGACTCCTGTCCACGTCCTTTGACCTTCACCGTCTTGAGCGATGGTCTGACTGCCATTGCTGCGGCAAGCGCCGTCTTACTCATAACGCCGGGACCTACGATTCCAATCGTCGTGGCATCTTCCTTTGCAAAGGTCTTAAACCCGACTCCCGGAACTGCTCCGGTTCTGTACGCAGATAAGATATTTGCTGACATATATGCAAGCGGAGCGCCTGTATCTTTATCATTGAGCGTCAGCATCAGGATTGACCTCGGAAGTCCCTTCTCCTTATTTTCCACGTTGGAGCCATACCACTTCATTCCTGCCATATCAAATTTTCCACCAAGGTATGCCGGCATCGCCATAAATCTTCTGTCAGGACCGTCAACCGGCATTTCTGGAAATGGTGAGCTTTCCGGGAACATGACCATACAGCCATGTGAGTTTCCATTGGCTCCGCCCATTCGATAATCACCAATCTTCATGAGCTTGAACATTTCTTCCATTGCCTCTACGCAGCCCTTCATATCCTTGACACCGGCTGCTATCATATCTTCTTCACTTAAATATAAAAAATCAATCTTTGGGTATTCCATCGTTCTTTCCTCCAGACTTATTTATTCTTTTTATGTGCAATCAGGTACAGTGAGTTCTCCATCGCCATGACCTCATGGATCGGAATCGGCTTGAACATTGGTTTTTTCAGTTTGAATTTGCACCAAAGCACTGCATATACTGCCAATACCAGGAAAATGATTCCATCAATCGTGAAAATCAGATTTCTGGTCGCCGGATCTCCATCGATATTCCAGATCATAAATACATTTCCGATGACTGCAATGACTGGAATGACCGGGCCAAAGGGAACCTTGAAGGTTCTGGGCGCTTTTGGCAGCCGTTTTCTGAAAATCAGTACATTGATATCTGCAATGACATACGAAACCATCCAGAATACAATCGCTACTAAAATCATAAATGCAAGGGAATCGCTGGTCGATAATCCTGTTGCATTGACAATAATCATGATTCCGCCAATCAGTAAGATTCCGACATAATATGCACCTCTTTTATTTTTCTGAGCGGTCTCGGAAACTCTATGAATCCCATAGTTCCGCTCTTTTTTATTTCTTTATTTTTTGTTTCACCTCAATGTT
>JAFOYD010000137.1 GCA_017391545.1 Lachnospiraceae bacterium | reverse complement strand
GTGATCGCACTGGGTATTTGTGGAGTGATTACAGCATAGAAAAGCGAGGGCAAATCATTTTTGGTATGCCCTCTTTTTGATGTTATAGAAAATCGGAATAGCACATCTGATTTATTCACATAAAGCAAAATTATGTCAATTATTTACAAAAGAACCATTAAAAAGAACTAATTATTGAAAAATATTACCAAACATGATAGACTGTAAATATATGTAAAAATGGAAATCCGTAATGACGAAGGAACGGAACTGTTACAAAATCCTAACGAGACAGAGAGGTATGAATCGTGAAAGCAAAAGAAAAACTAATGCAAATTTCATATTGGATAGAGGAGAGCTTTTTCTTTACTGTAATTCGGCGCGGGCTGATGTTGATGATCCCGCTGATTTTGGTAGGTGGTGTGGCACATGCATTGCGAAATCTTCCGCTGTATGATTATTCAGAGATGATCACCAATGGCAGCCTGGCATGGATCGGGTGCCTGCTGAACACGATTTACAAAGGAACGTTTGGCATCTTTTCAATCTTATTGGTTGTCACACTTAGTATGAGCTATGGCATGGAGCGAAATGAGCCGGTAGACAAGGTAGTCATGTACACGATTGTGTCACTTGGCGCATACGGGGCACAGCTTAACATCTGCAGCGAGAACTTTAATATCGAAAATATAGGAACGAAAGGAAGCCTTACAGCATTTGTTGTCACGCTTTTTGCCTGCTATATGTTAAGTAAGTTAAAGACATATGCACGGTTGACACTGAGAAGCCATACTGTCGGTATGGATGGCATCTGTGCGACGGCAATCCAGACATTGATTCCGGCGGGAATTATCATCGGAATCGTATCTGTCCTAAATCATCTTTTGTTTGTATTTTTTGGCGTCTACAGTCTGCATGAGCTGGTGTCAAATGTGATTTGTTCCTTTTTCAACAATATGCAGAATGGATTTTTGTCAGGCCTGGTTTATGCAGTGCTGCTGCATGTTCTGTGGGCGTTTGGATTTCATGGAAGTCATCTTCTCGAGCCCGTTGCACAGACGACGTTTGCAAATGTATCAGCAGACCAGGTGTTCAGCAAGAGCTTTTTTGATATCTTTGTCGTGATGGGTGGCTGTGGAACGACTATCTGCGTGCTGATCGCACTGTTGCTTTTCTTCCGTGGTGACAGGATGAGAAAGCTCGCAAAAGTGGCATCGTTTACAGTGATCTTTAACCTAAATGAGGTACTTACGTTTGGAATTCCGATTGTCCTTAACCCGATTCTGGTCATTCCTTTTATCCTGACACCGGTAGTCTGCTATGTAATTTCCTTTGCGGCAACGGCGGTAGGACTAGTGCCTGAATTGACCCATGAAGTACAGTGGTCAATGCCGGTACTGCTGAGCGGATATTATGGTACCGGTTCCATCAGGGGTGCAATACTTCAGCTTGTTTGTATTGTGATCGGTGTTTGCATTTATCTGCCGTTTCTGCGCATGCATAAGGAAGTGCATGGGCAATATGAGAATGCGCAGGTCAAGAGACTTGTGAAGGAGCTTCAGATCTGTGAGCTTGAGAATGAACCGCCGAAATTCCTGACGAGAACAGATGCGTTAGGAATTATCTCCCGGATGCTTTTGGAGGATCTCGAGCATGCCATCGACAGCGATCAGCTCTACCTGCTGTATCAGCCACAGATGGATGGCAATGGAAAATGTCTGGGCGCAGAGGCACTTTTGCGTTGGAATCATCCGGCGTATGGATTTATCTATCCGCCACTGATCATCTATCTTGCGAAGGATGGCGGAATCCTTCCAAAGCTGGAGCAGAAGCTGTTTGATATGGCAGGAGCAGGTATTCACAAGGCATCGCAGGAATATCAGGGTGAGTTTAAGGTATCCGTAAATATCACGGCAAAGTCGTTGCTGTGGGATATTGAAAGCTGTATCAATGAATGTCTCAAAAAGTATGATATTCCTCCGGCGCGCATGTGGCTTGAAATCACAGAGCAGGATGTGATCACCAATGCAGACATTGTGATTGAAAAGCTCAGCCGATTAAAAGCGGTGGGTCATGTTCTGATGATCGACGATTTTGGAATGGGACATACATCCCTGATCTACCTGCAGTCAAATCATTTCAATGTCGTGAAGCTTGACGGATCGCTTGTAAAGAATATCCTGACAAGCCGGACCAGCCAGGCAATTATTTCATCGATCGTAAGTCTTGGTAACAAGCTTGGAATTAATGTCGTTGCAGAGTATGTCGAGACGGCAGAGATTCGTGACAGGCTTCGAGATCTTGGTTGTACCTGGTATCAGGGCTACTATTTCAGCAAGCCGGTACCACTTGATGATTTCATTGTATGTCTTAAGAAGAATAATTAAGAAGAAACAAACCGTTAAAGCAGCGTAAAAGCTGTTTTAACGGTTTTGCTTGTTAAAGATTACTTTAAAAAGCAAAAAATACTGTACATTTTAGAATGACAGGCATATAATGATGTTATCTGATAACTTTAAATGTATACAAAAGAATACAGATAAAGGGGTGCAAATTATGACAAATGAACAGTTAAAAGGAGCAAATAAGGTCGTATTTCCAGTCATGACGGTAATTATGGGATACCTATCCTTTGCGATGATTGCAATGCTTCTGGCAAAATCACCACTGATCAGCTGGAAGACGTATCTGTTGGCGGCAGCATCATTTATATCACTGGTGATCACAGTGGTGCTGTTCCTGACGAAAAAGGATACGGAAATCTGTGAAAAAGGAATGCTGCTAACGGGGGCAGTGGTGTATATCGTATTTCGTTTATTCGGATCAACGGAGGATACATGTATTTATGCATTCCCGATGATTTTTGCTGCAATGGCTTATTTAGATAAGAAGATTATGGTAATCGGTAACTGTCTTGTGCTTGGTTCGAACATCATCCGCATTATCATGAATCCGGGAGTGTTTAGCACGGATGACGGATCGACGGTCGTCATCAATTTGCTCGTTTGTATTCTTGTGGGATATAGTTCAATCTTTATCACAAAGCTGCTAATTAAATTCAACAAAGAGAATATGGAAGTCATACTGGAGGCATCCAAGAAGCAGGAAGAAAGCAATCGTCTTATGACGATGGTTGCAGACGATATTATCAAGCATTTTGGAGAGGCGATGGAGATGCTTGGCACGCTGCAGGAGAGCCTTGATAACAGCCAAGTTTCCATGGAAAATATTGCCGGAAGCACAGAGCAGACTGCACAGTCTATACAGGAGGAGGCAGAGATCTGCGGTGAAATCTTGTCACAGACTGATTATGCCAGTGGCGTGACGGAGTCAATGATTGCTGCTTCTCAGCGTGTAAGTGATACTGTGAAGAATGGCGCTTCTTCAGCGGAGGAGCTTGGTATTCAGGCAGACAACGTTAACAGCAGCAGCAAGGTTGTTGAGGATGTGATTACGGCGCTTACGGACAAAGTTCAGAGAGTGGGTACATTTGTTGATACCATTATCAGTATATCGAGTCAGACGAATCTGCTCGCACTCAATGCGTCCATCGAGGCAGCCAGAGCAGGTGAGGCAGGCAGAGGATTTTCCGTTGTGGCAGATGAAATCAGACAGCTTTCGGAAAATACAAAGACGGCATCCAACAACATCACGAACATTATACAGGAACTGAATGCAGATACAAAGATGGCAAATGAAAGTATCGAAAATGCCGTAAATTCTGTGGCGAAGCAAAATGAACTGATTAGTCAGACCAGGGAGAACTTCAACCATGTGTCACAGGAGGTAGAGCTTCTTTCCAGAAATATTGGTGAGGTCAAAGGATGCATGGAGCAGACAAAGAATCTGTCCAACAGTATTTATGACAATATCACACAGCTGTCCGCTACGAGCCAGGAGGTTGCGGCTTCATCAAGTGAAGGCTTGAAGAATTCCAACATTACGGTTGAGCAGGTAGAAAAATGCAAGGCAATATTTGAAGGAATCTATATGCTTGCAAAAGACTTGAAGAACCAGCAGTAATGGATCAAAACAAATAGGACTTATTTATCTTTCCACAAAAGGATAAATAAGTCTTTCTTTTTTGTAACCTTTTGAGACGTTCAAAAGTATTAGAAATGGAAGGAAGAGAAAAAGGAAATATAAATTTTTGTTAACGTTCTTGCAATAACCTCGAAATTAGATTATTATTAAATTTATGTAGCTATTTAGGCTGATAGAGAAGAGGTTATTTGATGAATCGTAAGAAAAAGATGGGGGGCACTGAGGTTGCATTCCGACCACAGACCATAATTGAAGCAAGATATGACCTTGACAGAAGGCAAAATGATATTCTTGATATTTTGCTTGGGATTGTCGGGGAGGGTGATGACACAGAGGAAAATACACGTTATGAGATTAATATTGCTGATGTAAAGCACCTTTACAATCTTCAGGATGAGTCTAATGCTTATAATTACCTGCAAAAGGCTGTAAAAAAATTTGAAGGCCTTGGCTTTCGTCTGAAGGAGGATGATGGAACGGACATCTATTATCCATGGTTTAGTAAGATCAAATATCAGAAAAAGCGCGGTGATGAGAGCAGAAGCAAGATTGTGCTTGACCTGCACCCGGAAGTGAAAGAAATGATCATGTCTGCAAAGCAGGGGGCATATTATCGCATCGAATATCCACTGAATCTCACGAAGAAGTATTCAAAGAGACTGTATTATCTTTTGAAGGATAAGGAGACCTTTAACGGAGGAACTTTTATTATTTCTTTTGATGAGCTTCGCAAAATGATGAAAATTCCGGATTCTTATGCAAATGGAAATGTAAAGCGTGAGATCCTTGATAAACCATATGAGGAGATCAATGGAAATACGGATATTTCCTTTGAATATGAGCTGATTCATGAAAAGCTTCCAAGTGGGCAGCGAAGTATCAGTGCCGTGCGATTTAAGGTAAAGCGTGTAAAACGCAACCGCACCATTGTGGAATATGAGACCATTGAGAAAAATGGTGAGTCAGTGATTGCCACAGAGGAGGAGCAGGAGATTATTGATGTATTTGGCTGCACCCTCAAAGAGGCGAAGGACATCCTGCGTACCGCAAAGGCGAATGACCGTACACGCGAACAGCTTTTTGAAATATTGTCTTACACCATGAAAAAGGATATTGACAATAAGGTAGGATATGTGCTTACC
>JAFOYD010000136.1 GCA_017391545.1 Lachnospiraceae bacterium | reverse complement strand
CACAGGGATTCCAAGCAATGACTGCATCAGCTTCTTTGCCACAAGTCCGGCATGCATGGCTGTGCCACATCCAATAATAGTAATCTTCTCATATTTGTCGAGAAGCCAGTCAGGGATATGGTCGATTCCAAGATCCGGCATACCATCCTTGCATCTGCACTGAATGGTCTCCCGAATGACCTCAGGCTGCTCTGCAATCTCCTTTTCCATAAAGAACTCGTAGCCATCCTTGCCATTTCCGCCAAGCTTCCAGTCTACCTGCAGAAAATCCGGCTCTACCTTTTTATCCTCGTCATCAAGCAATGTAATCTTCCCAGGCTCCACAATTGTCAATGTATACTCCGGTACGACAAAATACTCTGATACATATTCTGACAGTGCTGTCACATCAGACGCTAAAAAAGCCTCACCGCCATCCTTACCCACACCTGCGATGATAGGGCTCACGTTGCGAATGGCAAAGATCGTATCCGGTATATCTGCAAACAGGATGCCAAGGGCAAACGTTCCCTTTAAGAGGCTGACAGTCTTTCGGATGGCATCCTTGGGATCGCCTTCGTAAAAAAGATCGAGCAATGCTGCCACAACCTCTGTGTCTGTCTGCGAGATCAGTTTTTCTTCCAGCTCATATGTTGCCGTAAGCTCCTGGAAATTCTCAATGATACCATTGTGAACGAGCGTGACCTTTCCACATGTATGCGGATGCGCATTTTCATTCGTTACGCCGCCATGTGTTGCCCATCTGGTATGCCCGATACCGCTTAATGCCTTCTTTTTTCCGTCCCCGGCATTCTGCCTGTCACATACAGCTCTAAGTTTCGCTACTTTTCCCGCGCACTTTGTAACCTGAATCTGTCCATCCTCACACACGAGTGCCATTCCTGCACTGTCATACCCTCTGTATTCCAGCGTCTCAAGCGCTTTTAAAATGACCTCCTGCACATCTCTATGTCCTGTATATCCAATTATTCCACACATAATATCTCCTCATCTTTCAAATTAATATATATATATCAATTCTATTATAATTTCTTCTAAACTCTTAATAGATTATATGCCGGAATACATATTATGCCATATTGCTAGTATAATCCACATTAAATGCCTTTATGTTTCGCGCAGAATCTGGATTCGAGAGTGCATGTTCAAAAACGCAGACGTAGCGGTGGCTACGTTGAGGCTTTTGGACATATGCTATCGGATTCAGAGGCAAGTGAAACATATGGTTATTTAGTGTGGGTTATACTAGTATGTATTCCGATCTGCTCCCTTGTATCGTATTTGTTTTGCAGTTACCTGCATATTTGCCGATCCATCTCGCACGGGAACTGTACGGAAGGGCGTCCGCCGAATTTTCGATAACCCTTCTCCTCGTTAACCTGCCTTAACAGGTGCATGGCGCTAGATGGGAACTATGTGTGTTGTAGAACATTTTTATTTCAATTTTCAAGGTACTAATACATCATGCCACCATTTTCCGGATTTGGCAAGCTTTTTTATCCATAAAGTAGCAGACGAAAACGGCTGAGCACATTCCTCGGACTGCCATTTTCTGTGAATTGCAGCTTTTCAGTACACAGAAGAATAACCGTCCTATTCGATTGGAAGGCTGGCGAAGAATGTTGATATTTTCTTATGGGGGATTAGGATGCCTAGCGAAAATCCGCATGGACGCGGATTTAGGACGAAACGCGACATGGAAGGCGCGTAGAGTCCGGTCGCGGTAAATTTAGAAAACTTTTACATCACCCATTAGAAAATTCACATTCGTAGTCCTGTGCCTGACAATGAATAGGACGGTTATTCTTCGTCCGTCTTTCGATGCCAATGCTAAACCGTGAAAAAAGGAGTGGAAAATCATTTCCACTCCATGTGATGCAGTTCCCCTGCAAGCTGCATTCCTGCAAAGTTCTGCTGGCGCAGAGCCTCGTAAAGCACAATGCTGACACTGTTGGACAGATTCAGGCTGCGAATCTTGTCAAGCATCGGAATACGAATACAGGTGTCCTCATAATCCACAAGGATTTCCTCCGGAATCCCCGCACTCTCCTTGCCAAACATGATAAAGTCATCTGCCCCGAACTGTGCCTCTGTGTATACCTTTTTGGCCTTTGTCGTCGCCATCCAGATCTTCGCATTAGAATTTCCTGCAAGATTTTTCTCCACAAATTCCTCAAAATTCATGTAGCGGCGCACGTCAAGGTGCTCCCAGTAATCCATGCCTGCCCTGCGAAGCTCCTTGCCCGTAAGCCGGAATCCAAGCGGTTCAATCAAATGCAGCACTGTGCCTGTCGCGACACAGGTGCGCCCGATATTGCCGGTATTTGCCGGAATCTCCGGCTGATGTAATACAATGTTCACACTATCGTCCCTGTTCCTTGTTCAATCTTTCCACAAAATTTTTCAGTCTTCCAATTGCTACTTTGAGTTTCTCAAGAGAGTACGCATAGGAAATACGCAAAAATCCCTCGCCACTGTCGCCAAAGGCATTTCCTGGCACCAGCGCAAGCTTCTCCTCATGTAGCAGCCTTGACGCAAACTCGTCACTCGTCATGCCAAACTGTTTAATGCATGGGAATATGTAAAAAGCGCCAAACGGCTCGAAGCACTCAAGTCCCATCTCTTTAAAGGCATTGACAAGATAACGTCTTCTCTGATTGTAGGACTCCCGCATCATCTGCACATCTGCATCACCATTTTTTAAAGCATCAATTGCTGCATACTGTGAGGTCGTCGGTGCACACATGATACAGAACTGATGAATCTTGTACATCTGCTCCACAATCTGCTTTGGTCCGCAGGCATAGCCAAGTCGCCAGCCAGTCATGGCATAGGACTTCGAGAAACCATTGATCAGAATAGTACGCTCCCACATCCCCGGAATATTTGCAATCGAAACATGCTGATCTGTATAGCAAAGCTCTGAATAGATCTCATCAGAAAGCACATAAAGATCATGCTTCTCGATGACCTTGGCAATTGCCTCCAGATCCTTGCGCTCCATAACAGCACCTGTAGGGTTATTCGGGAACGGCAGGATCAACACCTTGGTCTTGTCTGTGATGGCATCCTCAAGCTCCTGCGCCGTCAGACGGAACTGGTTCTCATGTTTGAGCTCAATGATGACAGGCTTTGCCCCTGCAAGAATCGCACATGGCTCATAGGACACGTAGCTTGGCTGCGGAATGATGACCTCATCTCCCGGATCGACCATGGCGCGCAGTGCGATATCGATTGCCTCAGAACCACCGACCGTCACCAGAACCTCATTTTTAGGCTCATACTTCAAGTTAAACCGTCTGTCAAGATATTTGCAGATCTCCTCACGAAGCTCTAAAAGACCTGCATTTGCAGTGTAAAAGGTACGCCCCTTTTCCAGGGAATAGATACCCTCATCCCTGATATGCCACGGAGTCTCAAAATCAGGCTCTCCCACGCCAAGCGAGATCACGTCAGGATCATTCATCTCACTGACAATGTCAAAATACTTGCGGATACCTGATGGCTTAATGTCTACAATTGTTTTTGATAATGGATTTCTCATGGTGTCACCTGTATCCTTTCGTCAGACTCTGTTTTGCCAAGAACAGTTCCGTGATCTTTGTACTTTTTCAGGATAAAATGTGTTGCTGTACTGATGACCGTATCCAGTGTGGAAAGCTTATCCGATACAAAATTTGACACTTCCTTAAGAGATTTTCCCTCGAGGCTGACAAGCAGGTCATAACCGCCCGAAATCAGGTATACTGCATGTACCTCGGGATACTTGTAAATACGCTCTGCAATGCTGTCAAAACCTCTTCCGCGCTGAGGCGTCACACGCACCTCGATCAGTGCATTCACCTTCTCCACGTCGGTCTTCTCCCAGTCAATCAACGTGTGATACCCACAGATGATTCCTTCTTTTTCCATCTGCTCCATCTCATTGACAATATCAGTCTCCTCCATGCCCAGGATAATAGCAAGCTCATGCAGATCGATTCTGCTGTTTTTTTCTATTATTGATAAAATCTGTTCTCTCATAAATTAATCCTCCAATACACCTGTTTTATTATTGATTTTAAAGTACCTGAAAATCTCATCGCCTCTTGCAGGCTCCAAAAATCTCGATTCCTCAGCATGACGTATAATACGGTCATTTCCCTGCGTCGTGCGTCCAATGACCGCTGCCGGCACACCTGCCTTTTCAAGCTTGCGCACCAGCTCCCCGCCGTTTGCTGTGGTAATCAGCAGGCTTCCACCTGCCAGAAGCTCATATGGATTCAAATCAAAAAACTCACATACCTCTATCGTTTCCTGTCTCACCGGTATGCTCTTTAAGTCTATGACCAGTCCAACGCCATTATCTGCTGCCAGCTTCCAGAGACCGCCAAATACGCCACCCTCTCTTACCATCTGCAGATAACTTGCGCCGGACTTAACGGCGCAGGCCGCCTCCGCCGCAATCGGCAGCTCCCTGAAAAATCCTGCTGCCTCTTCCACAAGATCTGCCGGATACCTCGCACACAGCTGACGTTTGCTGCCTGCCGCCATAACAGCCGTGCCCTCCAGTCCGATCCACTTCGTCATCACAATATCTTCGTCGACAAGCGCCCGCTTCTTCATCGTCACAACGCCGTTGTCACCTTTCTCTACACCTGCATTGACCACGCAGGTCGCTACTGCTTCTGTCAGCATTGGAAGTACCTGTACATTACAGCTTAAAATCGGGATCCCTGTCTCTTCTGCCTGTATCGTAGCTGCTTCAATCATACCACGTACCTTGATCTCACGCAGTCTCTCCGGAACCATCAGCGTCACATTTGCATAGGTGTCCACAAGTCCGGAAGCTGCTGCATTTGCGCAGCATGTGATCAGGTGGTTCGTCGCCGCAATATATGCCCTTGCTGCCACTCTGCTATCTGTACCGGATGCAAGCGCCTGCCCTGACATGATCCCCGCACAGACATCGTCAGTCACTTTATTTCCTGCTAAAATGGCGCAGTCCTCCCGTAGTCCTGCGCCATCATAAAATTTCCTGTTTTCAGTTGAATTTGTCTTAATGACCTTGATTACGGAGCGCTCATAAATGCTCTCTGTTAATTTACCGCAATCCATTACAAATCCCCTTTAGTGTTTCTTATTTACGGCTGCGCCTGCTGCTCGGCCTGTGCCTGCTGTTCCAGCTGCTGCTGTTGAAGCTGCTGCTGTAAAAGTGCCTGATTGTACGCCTCCAGATCTGCCTGCTGCTGTGCCGCCGCTGCCATCTCAGCCTTGATCGCTGCTGCTTCCGCCTTACATACATCAATACTGCCCGAAGCGATTGCTGCCTGCATACGTGCCGCATAGACCGGATTATCTGTATTGACACCTACCACTGCACTTCTAGGCGAAACCTTATAGCTGCTTGAATTGATTACTTCACGGCTTACCTCTGTACCATTCTCCTCAACAATCTTCCACAGCTGCGCCTTATAGCCAATATGTGCTGACTGTACATCAATATATCCGACACCCTGAGCTGCAGTAGCTGTGATTTCCTCATGATCCGGCTGCGTGGTCGAAAGGACTTCACTTTCATAGCGTACCTTGCGTCCGGGATCTCTCGTCTCAACGCCATAGATCGTAAACGTAATCTGCTTACCTGCTGTATGTCCTTCTATGTAAATCGGATTTGCGAGATTATTGATAAATCGGAAATCCTTACCTGCCGACTCTGCGATCGCTGCATCCATGGAAGGCTTGACATAGGAAATAATCATGGAATGATTGTTTCGCTCCATCACCTCAAGCTCTGACAGGAGCACTGCATTATACAAGGTCGTAGATACCTGACAGATACCGCCGCCGATGCTTTCGACCACCTTACCGTTCAGATAAGAACCAGCCGGATAATATCCGTTTGCCTCTGTAAATGGTTTGATCGTCTCATATGTAGAGAACTCCTCACCCGGATACAGAAGCGTACCATTGATCAGACGGCATCCATTCTCAACATTTTTGCATCTCGCCGAACCACTGGTAGAATAGCTGGTCGTAAACGTTCCAAGTGTATCTGTCAGTTTTGCCAGTTCCTCTCTGTTTCCCTTTGGTTCTGTCACATCAATGACAAGGTCAATCGATGCATCCTGATAATCCCATCCACTCGTAATGTAGTCATAGGTCTTATTAAGCGACTGCTCAATATTGACTGCCTGACCGGTCTGACCATCCTCTATGATCAACTGACCATCAACTCGCTCCATCGTAGCATTGACCGCCGGAACATCATACTCTGCACACTGCTCCTCAAGTACGCTTTTCAGAATCGACTTGTCAAGAGAAAGCTTTAGGTCATAGACCTTGTTTCCATGCTTCAGATCCTGTATTGCCTTATATCGCTTTACAATGTTTCCCTTTTTGCCAAGCGCAACTGCGGCATCGATATCCTGCTCGTTCTCCCATTTGAGTCCCAGATCACCTGCCGTAACTGCAACATAGTGGTCACCGACCGCACCAAATGTAACATTTTTCAACTTAAGCTCCTCGACAAACGCACCAACCGCAGTCTTCGCCTCGTCCGCCGTCATGCCCGCAAGACTGATGTTGCCCATGTATACGCCTTCCAGAATCCTTTCATCCTCAGACGCCGCCAAAGCTTTGCCGGAACCTGCAACACCGGCAAAAACAACTGCCAGTGCAAGCGCTAATGTCAACAAAATCGCTCTCTTTCTCATTTTTTTCATAATCCTGTTTTTCTCCTCAAAATGTAACCATTATTGATCTTTATAGTCACGAAATACCAATTTTTATGATTTTTAACAAAAAATCATATGATTCTATATGAAAATTACACCTTGTAATTTACATAATCAATATAATATAATCGTTTTATAATCCTACAACGCTGAGCGCTAATGGTACGACCATCGCAAGCACAAGGATCACCGCAATAACAGCTGCGATCGTTCGTTGAGTTTTTTTGTTATTCATGTTCATCATGGCTGTTCACCCCTTTTCGAAAGGATATTATATATGAATTTTATAATTATTTCAAGCTTTCTGATCTTTAGTATTGTCTTTTTTTTCGCACTACAGCGAAGTAAAAGAGCGGAAAAGAAAATTGAGCAGGATTTCTGGGAACGGGAGCGCAGGTCGAACTGTACGAGAAGGAAATCGCTCGACGGGCTGAACTATATCACCATCCCGGAGGAAATCCTCGACATGCATCCAACCTGTATGACAGAAGAAATCGACAGTTGCCTGCTGGATCTCCATGACTTGTCCTCCTGCAAAATTGTCAATCTGACCGGCTGGACCAACACAGATCTCAAGCTCGAATACGGTACTGCTAATATTACTATATTAAGTGATTTTGATTTTAATTACACCAATTTGGTCACAGCTCTGCAAAAACTCGCCGAGCTGCTGCACGAAGTCGGTGATGATGTGCATGCCATCGAAGTACTTGAATTTGCCATTTCAACAGGAACAGATGTCAGCAAAAGCTACTATCTGCTCGCTGACCTTTACAAGACCTGTGGCACTCCCGAAAAGATCGAACTTCTGATTCGTCGAGCTGAAACCATTCATTCCCTCATGAAAAATTCTATCGTCCAAAATTTGCAAGCAGCTTGTCAATAAGCCTGCTTGCTTCATTTTTGCTGATTTTCGCCAGATCGACATAGGTATCTGTCACCCGCTCTGTAGGAGCAAGCACACTTCCCTCACATTCCAGATGATACTTTACTGCAAGTCCCTGCAGATAGGTAAGCTGTCTGGGCGTGATCGGGCTTTCTTTTTTCACACTGTAGATCAGTGGTTTTGGCTGAAATGTATCCGGCTCTTTGGCACCGTACTCCCTGACGAAAATCTGATAAAGCTCATGTGTCGCCATCGCATCATTCAGGGCCCTGTGCGCATCCAGATGAATCTGATAATGCCCACATAAAAATCCGAGCTTCCTGCTCTCAAGGTCATTTAAGAATCTTCTGGCGATCCGAAGCGTATCGATCCCTGTCTTCTCAAACGTCTTTTTTTGATTAACCGCAGCCTTTTTCACAAAGGAATAGTCAAACAGCAGATTGTGTCCTAAAAGTACATCTTCCCCCACAAACGCGAGGAAATCATCCAGCACCTCATCAATGTATGGCGCCATCTTCACGTCTGCATCACAAATGCCTGTCAGCTCTACGATCCTTGGCGGAAGGCTTTTGCCGGGATTGATAAAAGTAGAAAAAGTATCCTCCACTTTACCATCTCTGACCTTTGCCGCGCCAAGCTCTATGATTTTTTCATATTTCGGATTTAGTCCTGTGGTCTCAATATCAAATGCCACATAATTCATCGGTATCTTCATATCAGTTCTTAACAATCTTTTAACTTGTCCTTGTATTCCTTATCAAGAAAGATCAGATTCATCTCATAATCCTGCATATTTTTCTGCTTCATGGTCGACAGCATCAGTCCTGCAAAGAAGGATTGCATCGCCGCAAGGTACACAAAGCAGCACACGATCAGCGTCGGGAAGCGCTCTACTAAGCCGGTTGTAAAAAAATCTCCAAGCACCGGAGCCAGAAATACCGTTGAGATCAGGGCCAGAATCACGGAGATCCAAGAGAAAAATCCCATTGGCTTATAATTTTTATAAAGTTTGATGATCGTCATGATCACTTTGAAGCCATCGGAGTAGGTATTGAGCTTTGACACACTGCCCTCTGGCCTGTCACGATATTGTATGATCACGTTTTCCACACGCATATTCTTGTCGATCGCATGAATGCTCATCTCTGTCTCGATCTCGAATCCCTTGGAAAGGACTGGAAATGACTTTACGAACTGGTAGCTGAAAGCGCGGTAACCTGTCATGATATCGCGGATATCGCTCTTAAACATGCTG
This sequence comes from Lachnospiraceae bacterium, assembly GCA_017391545.1. Taxonomy (GTDB): domain Bacteria; phylum Bacillota; class Clostridia; order Lachnospirales; family Lachnospiraceae; genus COE1. The sequence continues at coordinate 455 of JAFOYD010000136.1, read as the reverse complement.
TTGATCGCTCCACGCACAAGCGAATTACCAAAATTATGGAAAGGACGCTTGTTTTCCTCGAAATAGGAGGAAGACAGCCTGTCGCCTACAACCATGTCGGCATTTCTCTGTAGCACTGCATCACAGAGCTTTCTTGCCTCATCAGCAGGGTACGTGTCATCACCGTCTGTCATGATGTAGCACTTCGCATCGATCTCGCGAAACATCCTGCGGATGACATTTCCCTTTCCCTGCTGGTACTCATAGCGCACCACCGCGCCTGCTTTTCTGGCGATCTCATCTGTCCCGTCCTTTGAATTATTATCGTATACGTAGATCACTGCCTCCGGAAGCGCCGCTTTAAAATCCTTAATTACCTTTTCAATCGTTTTGCTTTCATTATAGCATGGTATCAGCACCGCTATCTCATCCATAACAAACCTTTCCTTTCCCTTAGATTATCTCAATATTACAAT
>JAFOYD010000135.1 GCA_017391545.1 Lachnospiraceae bacterium | reverse complement strand
TGTATAGGTAGCAAACTCCTCAAGCTCTACTGCCCGCTTCTCCTCTGCTTCAATCTGGCTGATCAGCTCCTGTTCTCTGGCAGCGTATTGCTCTTCCTTCTGCTTCAGCGAAATCGAATTGACACCCACCACAGCTGTCATAATCAAAATCGCCATCATGGCAACCATCATTCCCAGACGGTTCTCATTTCTCGCGCGGAGAAACTCTGGCGTTCTTCTTTGCTTTCGTTTTCCGTTTTTTCGCTTCTGAACTGCCATCGCCAGTTTCCCCCTTCCCCTTTTTACGCTTTGCGCATAATTTTATTTTATTCCCAAATATAGCGTGCGTCAACCTGTATTTCCACTGAACATATTTTTTGTGACATCTGCCAACTGTTTTGTCGATGATCCCAAAGCTGATTTTTACAAAAAAGCGCCCGACCGTGAACACGTAACCAGCCATACCGACTGCAGCACCAAGCACTGCCGCAAATCGGATCACACCATTATTTCCATAATACAAAAGGGTAAAGCTTACGACAAAACACGCTGTCCAATACAACAAATCCTCCAAATCGACGGCAATTCTTCCATGTCTTACAAGGCGCCGAAACAGCCTGATGAGGTCATATGCAAATGCCATACCTGCGCCTGTGACTATGGATGCAATCCAAAAATGCCACTCCCTGATAATCTCCCTACTCATTAACTAAACAGACGCGTCAGCAGCCCTTCTCCCTTTTTCGCCAGCGTGCTCTTTTCAGAATATGTCAGAGAATTCACCTTGCCATCTACGTCTGCCTCTCCCTTCTCCAGATTCAGACGGCTTACATGAAGATTATCCCCCTTGATGGTCAGCATGCCATCTACTGTTTCCATCAATATATTGTTCTCATCAAACGAATGAACCTCCACAACCCCTGTTATTGTACAGTCGCGGCGCTGTTCCATGCGAAAACTGTGCTTTCCAATATTTGCATTACTATTTGCATGATTATTTTCCATCAATAAATACGCCCCTTTCCCATATAATAAATAATATGGCGAAAGAGGCGTATCTATTCCTCACTAAATGTACTTGAAAAGCTCCTTTGCATCGTCCTTTTTGACCGTTTCCTGCACATCAAGGATTTCAACCTTCACATCCTTGTTCCCAAACTGAATGGTAAGGATATCCCCTACCTTCACATTTGTGGAAGCCTTTGCCGGCTTATCATTGATCAGTACACGTCCCGCATCACATGCTTCATTTGCTACCGTGCGCCGCTTGATCAGGCGCGATACCTTGAGAAATTTATCTAACCTCATATATGACCTCCTCATATTGATAAAAAAATCGGATGCCAGCGCATCCGATTTTTCCAAAGAATCCATTATAAACAATGATTATCTGTTTACTTCGTCCTTTAATGCCTTACCTGGCTTAAACTTAGGTGACTTAGAAGCTGCGATCTTCATTGTCTCGCCTGTCTGAGGATTTCTACCTTCTCTGGCAGCTCTCTCTGAAACCTCGAATGTACCAAAGCCTACTAACTGAATCTTCTCGCCCTTCTTCAATTCTTTTGCAACAACCTCTGTGAAAGCTGTTAATGCCTTCTCTGCATCTTTCTTGGTCATTTCTGCCTGCTCAGCGATAGCAGCTACTAATTCTGTTTTGTTCATTGTGAACTCCTCCTCTTATTTTGTAAATAAAATACAATTGCACAATAGCCACATCTGTGGTGAAATTCTCTATTGCCCTAAATGATACGCCTTTTGACGCCTATATCTATTTATAGGCGAAAAGCGCCTGTTTGTCAAGGCAAAATGCCGATATTTTGCGGTTTTTTGATGATTTCATCATTCTTCAAGCTTTACCAGCTCCGTAAACGAATAATTTACGTCTTTTTCCTCGTCATCGATCTGCAATGTATAGCTTCTTGTCTGGTATCCGGTCTTTCGAAGCGTGACCACATAGCTTCCTGCGGTCTTGTTGAAGCTGACAGGTGTGATTCCCACATAATTTCCATCAATATACGCTTCTACGCCCTCCGGAGCGTCAATATATACCTTATACTTGCTTGTGGAGGATACCACCGTGCTCTTCGTCTCCGTGCTTTCCGACTCTTTGCTGTCCTCTGAGCTGCTCTCGGTGCTTTCCTGTTCCTCGTCCTCCGAAGACTTTGACTGATATTTTTTATTTGTGGTCGTTTCTTCCTCGTCATCATTTTCGGATGAGCTGTTCTCCGGTGTCTCACTTGTCTCTTCCACAGTCTCCTCCTCGTTCTTCTCAAGCTCTACGGAAATGTTTGCTGACGACTCTGCCACCTTGATATACTGGGCGACCGGATCATACCCATCTGCCGATATCCGCATCTGGTGCAGTCCATATTCAAGCGCCACAGGCTTTGAGACATCTACTTCGTGTCCGTCAATTTCCACCTTGGCGGTAGCCGGAGTCAGTGTAAAGATAATACTTCCCTTTTGTACAACGGTAATTTCCACATCACCTAAGTCCCATGCCATCTCCTCGTTTCTGGCAAAGGTGATTTCCTGCGTGGCGCTGCTGCCTTTATTGCTTACGGTAACATTATAAGTTCCCTCCGGCACTACCAGAAGCATGTCCTCCGACACCTTTTTAATAACCTTGTCGCCTACATCAAGCCACCCACCAACAAAATAGTCTTCGTTCTGCAGACGCAGATAGCCATGTCCCTTTTCGACATTGATGCCATAGATCATATTTTTGTATCCCCAGACACTGATGACATCAACCTGATTGACCTCCATCATGTCAGTCTCTCTGCCGTCTGACACGACAATGACATGACCGCTGATGTTAAACAGCTCACTTCCGATGGTTATTGTACCATCCTTCAGATTCATGCTGTAATTCTGTACACCGCTGTAGCTGATACAGTCCGGGGTCTCCCTGACATATGTCAGCGACTTGTCCGCTTTGTAGAAACGCACTGTAACGACGCTTCCCTCCCGTAACTGTTCCATCGACATTGCCTGATTATTTCTGTCATAAAGTGCAGTGGTGCCGTCATAATGCAGTGTGTACCGGCGCGACGTCGCGATGTTCTGAAACTGCACTGTTCCCGCTTCGATATCTTTTTTTACCACCACCGCCGCATCTTCGGAATCATAGATTCCGGGCTGCCTTACCGTTGCTGCCTCCTTTACCATCTCCTGACTGTCATTCTCCTGAAACGGTAACATACCGCAGCCCGGCAGTGCAATTGTTAGCATGAAAGCTGCTGCCACATTCACAAAACACAAAGCAGCTCTTTTTCTTATGTTATTCATCTGTTTCTCCCAACGTATTTTTACTAATTACTATACCACGTTCTCCTGATAATAGCAAAAGGATTAAAAGAATTTGTTCAGCAGCTTCTCTTTCTGTTTTTCCTGTCGCAACAGGCTCGCAAATTTCTCGGAATTGCGATTGGAAACCCAGGACTTTCTTGAATTATAATAGAAATTGACAATTTTCCAGAATTTCTCCGGATAGTGCAGTCTCAGGCACAGGCTTCTCCATTCGATTGGGGGAAAGGTTCTTCTGTTCTGGTAAGCGTCGAGCATGCTTTCTGCCAGATCAAAGGACCAGTCACTTTTCTCTGATATTTTGCGGAAAAGAAGATAAAAATCTCTTGCTCCGATGTCATGTGCGAAATGTTCCATATTGATGATGCCTGTATAAGAACCGTTGCTCCCTTTTCCAAACAGCACATTATGGTACTGATAATCTCCATGACAGTACAGCCCGTTGCTGTGCACATATGCCTCATACTCTGCCCTCGACTCCTCTTTTGCCTGCTGTGTCACGTACACTGCCTTGTCAAGAAAGTAATCATATTCCTTTAAGAGCATTCTCTCAAAATCAGTCTTGGAACCAAGCTTTTTCAGATAGTTTCGCACATGTTTACACTCCATTGTATGCTTTTCCATATCGTCCGCATAGAAATAAACAGGAATGTCATACTGTGTATGATCAGCCTCCTGCGCCGAATATGACAGCGGTGTCATAAATTTCAAATGAAGCTTTGCCATGGCACTGCACGCCTTTACAATGTCATCCTCACTTTTATAGCTGCATTCCCTTCCCTCCACCTGTTCTTCAAGTATGTATACGCTGTTATCAAGATCCTTCACATACAGTTCGCCTGTCTTATTTCTGATCAAAGTGTCTGTCCTTAAGCTGTCGCCAAGTCTTCCCTGAAGCTGTGCGAGCAGCTCAAGCTTCTGGGTTCGCCCTTTATATTCCTTGAGCACACGCATACCCTTGTCTGTATCACATATGATGGTTCCACGTCCCTTAAAGGTACGATTCACTGTCATATCATACTGATCCAGCACACTGATCGCTTTATCGTTCACAAAAAAAACCCCCTCCCACAAGATTATCAATAGTCCGTACTTTCATAGTTACAGCTACTCTATCCTATGTGAAAAAGGGGGTGTTTATTACATCATTTTAAGGGCATATTCAACCAAAAATTCATGTGTATTGTGCTCAGGATTCTGGATCACATCCTCCAAAAGCTCCTGTAACATACTGCCAATCTTTTTTCCTTTTGGCACTCCCAGTGCGATCAGATCGTTTCCGGTAATGGCAAGCGTCTTCAGCGACACGCACTGGCGCTGCTTCAGGATTTCCTCATACAAATTCCAGACGGTTGCAAGATGCTCGAGCTTCTCTTCCCTCTGGTACATACTCTGTGCAAGCGCATCTGCTTTTTTCAGTACCAGTATCTGTGCAAAATACTCCTCACCGATCTTGTTGATGGCACGCCTTACTGACCTTGCACTCAGTTCGATGTCATAGTCATGATATTGGACATATTTACGCACCTTTGTGATGGTGTCATTATCAAATTTGAGCCGTTTTAAAATATCAAAAGCCATTTTCTCACCAAGCTGCGCGTGACCATGAAAATGGTCAATGCCACCCGCATCTGTCGTCTTCGTGCGGGGCTTTCCGATATCATGCAAAAGCGCCGCGATTCGAAGGCTTTTATCTGCCTCGGTATGGAGCAGTGTCTGCATCATATGCTCCCCGACAGTATACATGTGGTGTGGATTATTCTGCTCTGTGAGAAAGGCTTCGTCAAGCTCTGGAAGAACAATCTTTGTAATGCCGAGTTGATATGCATCACGCATGTAATCCGGATGCTTTGACATCAAAAGCTTCACCAGCTCCACCTGAATCCGCTCTGCACTGATCTTCACAAGACTCGGCGCAAGCTCTGTGATCGCGGCCCTGGTGTCATCTGCGATGACAAAGCCAAGCTGTGCCGAGAAACGAACTGCCCGAAGCATTCGAAGCGCGTCCTCGCTAAAACGCTCTTTTGCCTCTCCCACGCACCGAATCACACCCTTGTCCAAATCCTCCATACCGCCAAACGCATCAACGATGCCACTTCTGTCATTGTATGCCATGGCATTGATCGTAAAATCCCTGCGCTTCAAATCCTCTACCAGATTGGCTGTAAATATGACCTCCTTCGGATGACGGCTGTCCTCATATTCACCATCGATTCGATAAGTTGTCACCTCAAATCCCTCATGGTCAAGCATAACAGTCACTGTGCCATGCTGTATGCCAGTATCGATGGTATGTCGGAATACTTCCTTTACCTGCAGGGGCTTTGCCGATGTTGTCACATCCCAATCATCAGGCTCTCTTCCAAGCAGGGAATCCCTGACACAGCCTCCGACGGCGTATGCCTCAAACCCTGCTGCCTCAAGCTGTGAAATAATGTATTTTACTTTCTGGGGTAATTGTATCTGCATGATTTATGACACCTTCCGTTCTGCTGCTCTGACTTCTTTTGCTTCTGAAGCACGCTTCACATTCATCTGACGCAGTACCAGAAGTGTGCCAAGCATCAGGATCATAGCAATAATCAGGCAGATTGCTGCATTCTGCACGAATCCGGCAATCAAATATGACACAAAAGATACACCCGCCGCAACAAGTGCATACGGCAACTGCGTAGACACATGGTTGACATGCTCGCACTGTGCCCCCGCCGACGCCATAATGGTCGTATCCGAAATTGGCGAACAGTGGTCGCCACAGACTGCGCCCGCCATACATGCAGAAATGGAGATGACCATCAGATGTTCATTCGTATTTGCAAATACAGCGACAACGATCGGAATCAGAATACCAAAAGTCCCCCATGAGGTACCTGTCGCAAATGCCAGAAAGCATCCTACTAAAAAGATGATTGCCGGCAGGAATGCCATCAATCCGCCTGCTGCTGACTCCATCATACCGGCTACATACTCTTTGGCACCAAGGCTGTCTGTCATTGCCTTCAGTGTCCATGCAAAAGTCAGAATCAAAATAGCCGGTACCATCGCCTTAAAGCCTTCCGGCAGGCACTCCATGCATTTTCTAAAAGGCAGCACTCTGCGTACCACATACAGCACAATGGTAATCAACATTCCAAAGAAGCTTCCAAGCGCCAAACCTACAGAAGCATCACTCTGTGAAAAGGCAGTTACAAAATCTGTCCCGTCAAAAAAGCCGCCAGTATAAATCATACCGATCACACAGCAGACAACCAGACTGATAATCGGAATCAGCAAATCAATAACCTTTCCGTTGGCATTCCCCTCCTCGTTCTGGGAAGCATTGGCATAAGGACGCTCCGGTGTTGTGTAAAGATCCCCTGACAAAGCATTCTTCTCATGCAGTGCCATCGGTCCAAATTCTATTTTCAGCAAAACCATGCCCACCATCATCACGATGGTCAAAAGTGCATAATAATTATACGGAATTGCCCTCACAAACAGAGAAAGCCCATCCTCTCCCTCAACAAAACCGCTGACTGCAGCAGCCCATGATGAAATCGGCGCAATAATGCAGACCGGTGCCGCCGTTGCATCGATCAGATATGCCAGTTTTGCCCTGGAAACCTTGTGCTTATCTGTCACAGGCAACATGACACTGCCAACTGTCAGGCAGTTAAAATAGTCATCGATAAAAATCAGTGCTCCAAGCAGTACGGTGGCAAGCTGCGCCCCCACTTTGGACTTGATATGTTCTGCTGCCCATTTTCCAAATGCAGCAGAGCCACCCGCCTTATTCATCAGCGCCACCATCGTGCCAAGGATTACCAGGAAAACTAAGATTCCTACATTATAGCTATCCGTCAGTACCCCTACGATGCCATCATTAAAAATGTGCAGAACCGTTTTTTCCAGATTAAATCCGGAATAAAACAACGCTCCTACCGTAATCCCCACAAAAAGTGAGCTGTATACCTCCTTGGTAATCAGCGCTAATGCGATTGCCACAATAGCCGGCACGAGCGCCCAAAATGTTGCGTACATATTCATACTTTATTTCCCCTTTCTGTATATTGTGTTTCATTTCTCCGCAGTGTCC
>JAFOYD010000134.1 GCA_017391545.1 Lachnospiraceae bacterium | reverse complement strand
TGTCTCTAATTTGTTCGTTAATCATTAAATCGCTAATAACCTTACACCTCCATAAATAAAATCATAAGAAAATATATGACACCCACAAAAAAAGTGGATAATCGCAAGATTATCCACTTAATTTTACATTTCACATCTACCATACACATCATACATGCGTGACAGAACAAAATTCAAAATTATTAACGCCTATAAGCTCTATTGCCATAGGGTGAGAGTGGATACTCTGCTTGAATGTAGATGTTTGAATTGCCTCAAACAATGATACTTTACCATAGTATCTGCTCTCTGTCAATAGCTTTTTTATTTTTCTTGAAATGTCGCACATAATGTTTCACGGCTTGTCGCGGCTTCACTCCCCTTGATGTCAACATGCTCTGCCTTGCAGCGGTAATTGACATTGTAAATACACTTCACAGCCTCACAGTCAATGCTGATCGTCTGGCTTGGGTGTGACACGGCACTCGTAAAGCTGTCACCACTTCTTTTATGGAAGCTTTCACAGCAGGTGTCCTGACAATCACAGGCGTGCTTCCCCCCTACCATGATATCTCCCTTACAGCAGTAACAGTCCTTATTGTAGGTACAGCTTGTTGCTTTACAGGTTAAATCTGACATAACTACCTCCTTAATCATGTGCACCGAAAATCAATACAGTACACGATTTGTCTGATCACTAAGTCCACAAATGGTTCCTGTTCACTCCGTTCCAGTAACGAGTAAAAATCCATGCAAAATTTGCTTCGCAAATGGATTTTTACCTGCTTGCGCTACGTTTTCTCACGGACTTAGCAGTAAATGCTAAGTCCTGTCTGAACAGTAACCACAAATGAACTTAAAATTAGTATGTCAGAACTTAACCTTTCTTATACGATTACTACTTATTTTCTTCTGTTACCTGTACTTCCTGACGAATCGTCTTGTTTCTGATTTCCTCTGTAATGTCTGCAATAAAGCTGTCTAATGACTTCACGCCCTCATCACCTGCAAAACGGCTTCTGACAGAAACGGTGTGATCTGCCTCCTCCTGCTGACCAACGACCAGCATATATGGCAGCTTGTCAAGTCTTGCCTCACGAATCTTGAAGCCAATCTTCTCTGAACGGCTGTCAACCGTAGCATCAACGCCTGCTTTCTTAAGCTCCCTGCAAACCTGCTGTGCATATTCCTCATATTTATCTGAGATAGGAAGTACACGTACCTGTTCAGGGCAGAGCCATGTAGGGAATTTACCAGCGTACTTCTCGATTAACCATGCAAGTGTTCTCTCATAGCATCCCATAGATGTTCTGTGAATAATATACGGTCTTACCTTATCTCCATTCTGATCAATGTAGTACATATCGAAGTTCTCCGCAATTGCACAATCGAGCTGAATGGTAATCATGGTGTCCTCTTTGCCATACACGTTCTTTGCCTGAATATCAATCTTTGGTCCATAGAAAGCTGCTTCACCCTCTGCCTCAACAAAGGAAACATTCTTTTCTCTCAACACTTCACGAAGTGCATCCTGTGTGCTGTTCCAGTAATTGTCATCGCCAAGATACTTTTTCTTGTTCGCAGGATCCCACTTAGAAAGTCTGTAGGTAACGTCATTTTCAAGCCCAAGTGTCTGAAGGACATAATATGCAAGGTCAAGACATCCCTTGAGCTCTGCTTCTGCCTGGTCTGGTCTGATGACAAGATGTCCTTCTGTAATCGTGAACTGGCGCACACGTGTCAATCCATGCATCTCTCCGGAATCCTCTGCACGAAACAGTGTCGATGTCTCACTCATTCGATAAGGAAGGTCACGGTATGACTTCTGTGTATTCTTATATACATAATACTGGAACGGACATGTCATAGGCCTTAAGGCAAAGACTTCTTTGTCAACTTCCTCGTCGCCAAGTACGAACATGCCATCCTTATAATGATCCCAATGACCTGAAATCTTGTAAAGATCTGACTTTGCCATAAGCGGTGTCCTTGTTCTGACATAGCCCCATTCATTGTCCTCGAGATCCTCAATCCATCTCTGGAGCTTCATGATCATTTTGGTTCCCTTCGGTGTAAATAAAGGAAGTCCCTGACCAATCACATCTACTGTTGTAAAAAGCTCCATCTCGCGTCCAAGCTTGTTGTGATCACGGCGCTTTGCATCCTCCATACGCTCAAGATGCTCTGCAAGCTCCTCTTTTTTATTGTATGCGGTACCATAGATACGCTGTAAACGTGCTTTGTTGGAATCCCCTCTCCAATAAGCCATGGATGAAGATGTCAGCTTAAATGCCTTTACGCCTTTTGTGCTCATAAGATGCGGTCCTGCACACAAATCGACAAATCCGCCCTGATCGTAGAAGCTGATTTCTGCATCTTCCGGCAGATCCTGAATCAGCTCAACCTTGAATGGCTCGCCCTTCTCCTCCATGAACTTGATTGCTTCTGCTCTTGGAAGGGTAAATCTGGTAATTTCATGTCCTTCCTTAATGATTTTTTTCATTTCTGCCTCGATTTTATCCAGATCTTCCCTTGAAAACGGCTCTGCGTCAAAATCATAGTAAAAGCCGTCATCAATAGCAGGTCCAATGGTAACTTTTGCATTTGGGAAGAGACGTTTTACAGCCTCTGCAAGTACATGAGATGCAGTGTGTCTGATGACATAAAGCGCCTTTGGATCTGTCGCTGTAACGATGTTGAGTTCACAGTCCTTCTCAATAACTGTTCTTAAATCCACCAGTTCACCGTCAACTTCGCCGGCGCATGCCACACGGGCGAGACCTTCGCTGATATCCTTTGCGATCTCAATAATTGATTTTGCTTCACTATACTCCTTTACGGAGCCATCCTTCAATGTGATTTTCATTTTTATTCTCTCCTTTTATTCGTTATGTCATTCCTTTATTTGTCTTCCTTGGGACTCTCGTACTTCTGACCACCCATAAGCATATCAGCAGCGCGATTCTTGCTTCCGTTCTTTGAGCCAATCATATTGTTGCTGAAAACTGTTATTTTGCCACTTTTTACAGGTGACAGCAAAAATCCGATCAGGATTCCGGTCACAAGGCATAATGCCGGTATGAGATACTCACCGTACTTTGTTTTGATTTCTTCCATTTTAAATCCTCCTTTTACATAAAAAATAAATCCCATGCACTACAACTGTAATGCATGGGACGAATTAACGCGGTTCCACCCTGCTTGCCTGATGCGCTTTCACGCCTTATACAGACCACTCATGATTGTAACGTAATCAACGGACCGGATTGGGGCCACTCAGAGTTAGTTTTCAGATATCTCCTGTAAGACTGCTCACAGCAAAAGTGCCAACGCACCATGCAGTCCTCTCTGATACATTATAATATCCTACTCTTCTCGTCATCGTATTACCATAATAATGATATATAATATTTTATTCCTAAAATATCATATTGTAAAGAACTTTTTTAGTTCTTTCCGCAGCACTTTTTGTACTTCTTGCCGCTTCCACATGGACAAGGATCGTTTGGATAGATCTTTGTCTCTTTTACAATCGTCGTAGAAGATTTCTGTTCCTTGTAAAGAGCCTTTTTCTTATCCTCATCAAAAATCGCATTCCACTCTTCAAGATTATATAACCAGTCAGCTTCTGCTGCAACCATGTTCTTGTAGAGAAGCTCCTTGTCAAATGCAAGGCTTACCTGTGTATCCTCATCCATCTCCTCAATCGGATTTGCAGCCTTTAAGCTGTCATTGATTCCATCAAGGAAACCTGTCATTGTCATGATATCTACACTATATTTTTCTGCAAGCTCTTTGACTGTGCCCTTTACTTCCTCGTCAGGGTTGGTTAATAGCTGCTGATATATTTCCTTTTCTTTCTGAAAATAATCAATCCAAAGCTTCTGGAGTGCATTCTTATCTGTCTGCTCATTATAAGCCATACCTCTCCACTGATCTAATAATGTCTTTTTCTCTGCCATGATACTTACATCCTTTCGTCTTTATCACACGTTTCTGTCCGAATAGTATCAGTATATACTAAACTCTGCACAAAGTCAAAGGGAACTAGATTGATTTTATATGAAATATTATTATAACTCCACAATTCGTGTGGCTATCTTCTCCCGAAATCGCAGATCATGGTCTACCAAAAGCATGGTCGGCTGGTATTTCAAGATCAGTTCTTCGATCTGCATCCTTGAAAAGACATCAATGTAATTCAGCGGTTCATCCCATATGTACAGATGTGCAGGTGTCATCAGGCTGGATGCGATCAGCACCTTTTTCTTCTGCCCCTCTGAAAATTCCTCCAACCGCTTTGTGAACTGGACACGTTCAATATCAAGCTGACGCAGCAGTGCAAAAAACAGGCTTTCATCCAATCCATGTTCCGCGCAATACGCTGTCATGTCTCCTTTTAAAAAGGATGTATCCTGATTGATGTAGGAAATCTTCATCCCTGTGGCAGTCTGCAACGCTCCCTCCGCAATCCTGATATCACCTTGATTTCCCCCTGCTGCCTGTGAAAGGATCGTCTTAATCAACGTGGACTTCCCACATCCGTTCTCTCCATGCAAAAATACCCGCTCTCCCTGCATCAGTTCAAAGGAGAAGTTTCCAAGAACATCCTGTCTGCCATTCTCGTAGCCGATTGTGGCAGCCTTACAGCTGATCAGTCTGTCCTTATGGTATTTCATGGGATACAGCTTTAGTGCTACAGGATTTTCGATATCCTGCAGCAATCCCTCTTTTTCCTGAATCTCCCTCTCCATCCGTTTCTCATACTGCTTTACTCTTGACTGCATCTTCTTGGTCTTTGCACCGATATATGCTCTTGTGCTGATGCATCTGTCCGGTTCTTTTGCCGGGTCAAACCCGATTTTCGTGCTCTCGTTCTTATCTGCCCATCTTCTGCTTTGGTCCACAGATTTCCGAAGCGATGCGATTTCCCTAAGATGCTTCTCATTCTCCATCTTCTCAAAATTATCCCTGCGTGTCTTGTTCTCCCACCAGCTTGAAAAATTTCCGCTCTGTACCTCTATGGATTTTCTGTTCAGTACCAGAACATGGTCAATGCAGGCATCCAGGATATCCCTGTCATGAGATACGAGGATAAAACCCTTCTTTCCTGACAGATAGCGTTTCACGACTTCTCTTGACTCCTGGTCAAGGTGGTTTGTCGGCTCATCAATCAGCAAAAAGTCATGATCACCAGAGAAAAGAACCGCAAGAAGCACCTTTGTCCTTTCTCCATGGCTAAGGCTCCTAAATGGCCGATACAAAAGCTCTGCCAGAACGCCTAACTTTTCCAGTTCACAGATTACTCTCCATTCCTCGCAGCCCGGCTTGATGCGCTCCAAAAATTCTGACGCACACATGCCCATTTCCTGCTCAGAGATCTGATATGGAAAATAATCAAACACTGTCGAAGTCGCAATGCTTCCCTGATATTCATACTTTCCTAAAAGGATATTCAAAAATGTTGTCTTCCCTTTTCCATTTCTACCGATAAACCCAAGCTTCCAGTTTGTATCGATTGAGAAGGAAACATTTTCAAAAATATTGTCAAAGCTTCCCTCATAGCAATATGTGAGGTTCGTAACATGAATCTGTGCCATAAACATTCCTCCTTAAAACAAAAAATCACCTGTTGCCAAGTGATTTCATGCTTCATACCTCACATATTTTATCCATGAAATAAAGACACCAAAAAAGAGAGGATATATGAGAAGCATACTCCACTTTTGGCAACATGAACAACAGTAAAGCAATCAAAGCTCTACTATCGTAAAAAATCATGTCTCAAAAGCAGACTATCTTCTCATCTTTTCACCTCTCTCTTCAAAAATATAAATTATTATAACATAATTTTCCAGATCAGGCAATGGAAATAATTAAATCTCCACAATCCAGCCCTTCGGTGCTTCGATGCGTCCCATCTGGATGCCTGTCAGTGTATCATAAAGCTTCTTTGTGACAGGTCCCATCTCAGCCATACCTGATGGGAAGCAGATTTCTTCGTCCTTATTCACAATCTTTCCTACCGGTGAGATTACAGCTGCTGTACCACAAAGTCCACACTCTGCGAAATCCTTTACTTCCTCAAACAGAACCTCTCTCTCCTCAACCTCTAAGCCAAGGTATTCCTTCGCTACGATCATCAGGGAACGACGTGTGATGGATGGCAGGATACTGCTTGACTTTGGCGTAACAACCTTATTGTCCTTTGTGACAAACAGGAAGTTCGCGCCGCCTGTCTCCTCAACCTTTGTGCGTGTCGCAGGATCAAGATACATATTCTCATCAAAGCCATCATTGTGTGCTGTAACAATGGCATGCAGGCTCATTGCATAGTTCAAACCTGCCTTAATGTGTCCTGTACCATGTGGTGCCGCACGGTCAAAGTCACTGACTCTGATTGTAAGAGGCTTTGCACCGCCCTTGAAATACGGTCCTACCGGTGTGGCAAAGATTCTGAACTGATACTCATCAGCAGGCTTAACACCGATGACAGGATTCGTACCGAACATATACGGTCTTAAGTAAAGTGTCGCACCAGAACCATAAGGTGGCACATATGCTTCATTTGCTTTTACGACTTGCTTGACAGCCTCTACAAAACGTCCTTCGGGAAGTGTCGGCATCTCCAGACGAACACAGCTGTCATGCATACGCTGCTCATTTAAGTCAGGTCTGAACACGACTGTCTTTCCATCCTGTGTCGTATATGCCTTTAATCCCTCAAAACAGGTCTGCGCATACTGCAGAACACCCGCACACTCATTTAACACGATGTTGGCATCCTCTGTCAGTCCGCCTTCATCCCATGCGCCGTTCTTAAAATTCGTAACATACCTTTTATCAGTCTGTCTATAGCCAAAACCAAGACTGGACCAATCCAAATCTTTTTTCTCCATTTTCAAGTTCTCCCTTTCATCTTATTGTCAGTCAGGCAGTTCGCCTTTTTCGTTTTAATTATGGTACGAAAAAACGCAAAAGTCAACCTATATACTTACTTTTTCCTTTGGTATTTTAGGAAATAATATTCCAGATCGAAATACGTCTGCTCATCGCTGTCAGCAGTGAGCTCCCATTCCGGCATCGCATCAAGATTCGGGAAATAGGCATCTGCCTGATATGCATAATCGATCTTGGTAATATGCGCAGTATCACAGCAAGGAAGAAGCTGTTCATACACACTTGATCCGCCTACGACAAAAATATCCTTCTCGTCATATTTTTTGAGTTCCTCCATAAGTTCTTTGATGGAATGAACCACCAAAGCACCCTTGACCGTAAATTCCGCATTTCTTGAAAGAACGATATTGATACGGTTTTTGAGTGGCTGCTTCTGCGGAAAGGTTTCCAGCGTCTTTCTGCCCATGACAATGACCTTTCCCTCTGTCATCTCACGAAACATCTTCTGATCACTTGGTATCCGTACCAGAAGGCTTCCCTGGTAACCAATCGCCCAATGATTGTCTACTGCTGCTATCACGTTCATGTTATGTTACTCCTATATGTCATATTTGTCTGCAAGTGAATTAATCTGGTCTGCAAACTTAGCCAGATCCTTATTTGCCCCGCCTTCGTTTTTGTAGATCACTGCGATCAACCTCTGACCAGCCGCAAGAAGTCTTGCAAATACATCAGATACACCACGGATACGTTTCTTGACTGCAACAGGTGCTGCCTCGTATTCTATTGCACCCGTTATCAAATCAACACGTGTTCCGGAATACGGTGCATACGCCTTCTGACCATATTCCAGTTTCAGACATTCTGCAAATAAATTACAGGTGGTATCTTCACCATGTACAATAAATACCCTGTCAGGCTTTTTCTCAAAGGCATTGACCCACTCGATCAGCCCTCCTTTATCGGCATGACCGCTCAGTCCCGGAAGCTGCATGATCTTCGCACGCACTTCTACAACCTCGCCAAACAGCTTCACCTCGTCAGCCCCTTCAATCAGAGCACGGCCAAGTGTTCCTACTGCCTGATATCCTACAAAAAGGATGGTGCATTCCGGTCTCCACAGATTATGCTTCAGATGATGTCTAATACGACCTGCCTCACACATACCGCTGGCGGATATGATGACCTTTGGTTTCTCATCAAAGTTAATCTGTTTTGACTCATCGCTTGTAATCGCAAGCTTCAGTCCTGGGAAATTAAGTGGATTGATTCCTTTGCGTACAAGTGCCATGGCATCATCATCAAAACAGGTATTGATATTTTTCTGGAATACACCTGTTGCCTCAACAGCCAGAGGACTGTCCACGTACACCTCAAACCGCGGGAAATCAGGAATCATATTGTCTTCTTTTATTTTTCTCAGGAAATACAGGATTTCCTGTGTCCTGCCCACTGCAAATGACGGAATTACCACATTTCCACCTTTTGCAAATGTCTTGTTGATCACTTCAGCAAGATCAGCAACATATTCTGGTCTTTCTTTTGTATGATAACGGTCACCATATGTTGACTCCATCACCACATAATCTGCTTCCTTTGTATATGCAGGGTCTTTGATCAACGGCTGGTTCTTGTTGCCGATATCTCCCGAAAAGACGATCTTTTTGGACACGCCACCTTCAGTAAGCCAAATCTCTATACTTGCCGAACCAAGTAAATGTCCCACATCTGTAAAGCGAATGGTGATGCCATCACTGATCTCTACATTTTTGTCATACTCACAAGGGACAATACGCCTGATAACGCCATCTGCATCCTCCATCGTATAGGCGGGCTCCACTGCCGAAAGTCCGGAATTCCTCTTCGCCTTTCTATTCTTCCACTCTGCCTCCTGCATCTGTATGTGCGCACAGTCACGAAGCATGATGGAGCAAAGGTCTGCCGATGCCTCTGTCGTAAACACCAGCCCTCTAAATCCCTTTGCATACAAAAGCGGTAAATTTCCAGAATGATCGACATGGGCATGTGTCAGAAATACATAATCGATCAATGCCTCATCAACCGGAAGCTCACAGCATTCATACGGGTTGGAACCCTGTTGCATACCACAATCCACAAGGATATTCTTGCCACATGCCTGCAGGAAATGACAGCTTCCTGTTACCTGGTGGTCAGCACCTACAAAAGTAAGTTTCATAGAAATTCCTCCTTACAACTGATTTATCCGAATTAATACATAATGATAATAATATTGTATCACATATCATGACTTTTGACCATAAAATCATAACGATTCAGCACCTTCGCAGCCGAAAATCAAATATCTAAAAAGTATTGCCAAAAAACACTAATTATTTTATTTCTTTTTCGGCATATCGTGGTATGATAAATATATCATCCTGCACAATGCCGGGTGCAGAATCTTCGAATCAATCCTATCATAAATCCGGCAGAGTAGTCTCGGAAACACAATGCATAAAGGATGAGATTTTTGCATACATGGCGGAATCAGCCAGACGAGACTGCGGTGTGCCCGAATCCGCTACGGTTTTTTGGTGAAGGGCGCACTTTCCCAG
>JAFOYD010000133.1 GCA_017391545.1 Lachnospiraceae bacterium | reverse complement strand
CGGAGAGTGAACCGACCAAAGAAAGCGGCGAGGCGGAGAGTGAATCAGTCGAGGATAGCTGTGAATCGGATAGCACATTATCAGAGGAGAACAGCAAGGAGTCTGAGACCGAAAGTGAATCAGAGCCCGAAAGTGAGACAGAGACTGAAACAGAAAAGAAAGCTAATAAAAAGAAGATATTAACAGAGGAAAAAAGTTTTTCCGTAAATCTTCCGGACGAGATTCCGTTTGAAATTGGCGGAACGGATATTTTTGCGGGGCTAAATCAGTCGGATTTGGATCTGAATACCGCGGATGTCAGTGCATCAGTTTATGATCCGCGCGTATCAGCACCTGATACTATGACTCCTGTTAAAAATCAGAATCCATATGGTACCTGTTGGGCGTTTGCGACAACGGCGATTATGGAGAATTCTATGATTCAACAGGAACTCGCTAACAATAGCATTGACTTGTCAGAACGCCATCTGGCATATTTTACATACAATACGGGAAGTGACAGGCTTGGAAATGCGGTTGGTGATACCATCGTATCGTCTCCTGAGGATACATACCTTAACAGAGGCGGAAACACTTTTCTGGCGGCTATCAAGCTTATGAACTGGCATGGTATGGCATCAGAGTCAGATTATCCGTATTCTAATGTAGAAGGTACATTACCAGCGCGGCTTTCAGAAAATGATGCTCAGAATGTTGCTGCACTGGCGCATGATTTCTACTTCATACCGACAGATACAGCGACAACAGAACAGAAAAAGTCGGTTGTCAAGGAGCTGATTTCAAAGTATGGCTGTGTGGCGTGGTCGTATGGTCATAATGATACATATTATAAAGATTCTACTTATGCATACTATAATCCAAACGCAGGTACAAATCATGCCATTACGGTAGTCGGATGGGATGATAATTTTTCCAAAGATAACTTTGCAACGACACCGGCGGGGGATGGAGCATGGATTGTAAAGAACAGCTGGGGAAATGAACGGTTTGGCGATAAGGGATATTTTTACATATCTTATTATGATGCTTCACTGGGAAGCGGCAATGCTGCTTCGGTAGCGGTAGCCTGCGATAAGAATCAATATGACAATAACTATTTTTATGGAAATACAGGACTTGATGTATCTGTTTCAGTCAACAAAATGGCAGAGGTCTTTGAGGCAAAGGGAAGCTCGAGGCATGAAAAACTGACAGCTGTATCATTCATGATGGCAAGTGATAAGGCAGATTACACCATCCAGATCTATAAAAACCCCGAGAAAGTAAACGGGGTGGTAGAGAATCCGGAAACAGGTACGGCGATGCTTGATGCGCCTGTGACCGGAACAACAGGATATGCAGGACTATATACGGTTGATTTGAAAACGCCGGTGACCTTTGCGCATGGAGATACATTTGCGATTGTAATTGAATTTGATACACAAGAGAATGTATATATTGATTGTGATTACACAATAGATGGGACATACTCCATCGAATATAGCGATACCACCTATCCGGGACAGAGCTTTTATGCCCATAGCGGAGCGTGGATAGACAGCCATAATGAAAATGAGAATGGTGATTATACCATGCGCATCAACGCCCTCACCGTCAATGTCGGTGATTCCGGTGAGGAGGACACGCGATACACGGTGACATTTGTGGATGCAGACGGCAATGTTATTAGTACACAGACAGTCAAAAAAGGTGGAAATGCAGTAGCACCCGCAGCACCAATCAGGAAGGGCTATACGTTCAAGGGCTGGAGTGACAGCTATCAGAACATCACCGCAGACACGACACTGACGGCAGAGTATGATCTTGTCAAATACAAGATTCAATATGTACTGAACGGCGGTACCAACGCAGACACGAACCCGACAACGTACACGGTCGAATCCGCAGATATCACACTTGCAGAGCCAACACAAGAAGGATATCTTTTCATGGGATGGTATGAAGAGAGCGATTTTTCAGGGACGTCAGTTAGTGTTATCGCAAAAGGCAGCACCGGTGACCTGACCCTGTATGCGAAGTGGGAAGAAGAAACGGCAGGCGTGATGACACCAATCTTTACACCCAGCTCGGGCATAGTGGATGAAACGCAGAAGATTACAATCAAGTCAAACAGCGGAGCTGAAATCTACTACACAATGGACGGCACAACGCCTACAGTCACAAATGGCATTAAATATACAGACCCATTCAACATCAGCAAAGATGTGACCATCAAGGCGATTGCGGTCAAAGATGGTGAGACGAGTGCGGTTGCTGAGACGCAATATTTGTTCTATCTTATAAGCCTCGAACTGTCAGACACAGAGCTTACCCTGACAAAGGGTGACACGAAGAGTCTGACAGCTGTAAAGCTCCCGACAGAGCGCGAACAAAAGGATATAGTATGGTCAAGCTCAGATAAAAGTGTGGCGACGGTGTCAAGTGACGGTGTTGTCACCGCTGTTAAGAAGGGAACGGCAAGCATTACAGCAAGCACGAAAGACTATATGCTTCGTGAGGTATCAGCGACCTGCAGTGTTACTGTAAACAGCCCGAAGTACACTGTCATTTTCAAGGATGCAGACGGCAATCAGATCGGTGAGGCACAGCAAGTCGAGGAGGGTAAGAATGCCGTACCACCCACGGCACCAAAGCGTGAGGGCTATACCTTCAAAGGCTGGAGTGGCAGCTATCAGAACATCAAGGCTGACACAACACTGACAGCGGAGTACATGCCGACCGAATATACAATTACTTATGTGTTGGACGGTGGTATGAATGCAGAAGGAAATCCGGCTAAGTACACGATCGAGACAGAGACCTTCATCCTGCAGTCGCCATCGAAGGATAAGGCAATTTTCGCAGGATGGTACGACAACAGTGACTTCAAGGGCAACAAAATCGAAAAGATCGAAAAAGGCAGCACAGGAAATCTGAAATTGTATGCGAGATGGAGAAAGGCCCTGGGGCTTTATATGACAGATGTCGCAGATCAGGTCTATACAGGAAAGGCAATACAGCCGACTGATTTTACGGTATATGATGGTGATGCAGAGCTTCGAAAAGGCATTGATTATACGGTAAGCTATCAAAATAACGTGAATGCAAACACAACTGACTATGCGACGACGGAAGAAGCACAGGCTGACAAGGCACCCTGCATCATCATAAAAGGCAAGGGAAACTACACAGGCACAGTGATAAAGAACTTCAAAATCATGCCTATTGACATGGAGAGTACAGTCATTGATACCGTGGCAGTGGCATACAAGGCAGGTGCAACCCAGACGCCAAAGCCTGTGGTAAAGTGGAACGGAAAAAAACTGTCACAGAACAAAGATTACAGCCTTGAAATGGAGTCTGGTTATACCGAACCTGGCACCTATGAAATCAAGGTATGTGGAAAAAACAATTTCACAGGTGAAAAAAGTTTTGATTTCATCATAGCTGCTTCGGAACAGAAGCTGATCAGTAAGGTCAAAAAGTCAAAAATACCAAATCAGAAATATGAGAATACACCAATTACCATTACAGAGAATATGCTGAAGTTGAAGGATGGACAATATACACTGATTGAGGGAACAGACTACACACTGGAATATGACGGTACAGGAACGGGAACACATGAGGTGCTGATTACCGGTATCGGCAACTACATAGGCGTTACCAGGACGAGCTTTAAAATCCTGGGAACAGATATCAGTAAAGCAAGCGTGAAGTGGGACGGTGACATCATATATGACGGCACGGCGCAGACACCAAGTCCGGAGATTACTTATAAGGAAGAAGCTGTCGATTATGAAGTGCTATCCTACAGCAATAATGTAAATGCAGGAACTGCAAAGATGACTATAAAGGGTGTCGGTGCATACAGCGGTACCAGAACACTGTCATTCAAAATCAAACCGGCGGATGTCAATGATTATGCCTATATGCAGTTGGCAGGAGGTTACAGTCAGCCGTATCAAAAAGGAGGTGTGAGACCGCAAGTTATTGTGACAGTTGGTGGCATGACGATGCGTGAGGGCGTGGACTATACCGTGTCGTACAAGAACAACACAGCCTGGCCGGTGAAGGAAGACCGTGAGCCCACAGTCATTGTCAAGGGAAAGAAAAATCTCAAAGGAACAGGTGAACTGACTTTTGACATCGCAGAACGAAATATCAGTGACTTAAATAATGTCGGTCTGATGTTACTGCCTGATGTGGAATACAACAGTAAACCTGGCAACTTCTATCCAAAGATGCAGATTCTTGATGTAAATGGAAAGCCTTTGAAGGCAGGCGTTGACTATGAAAAAGATATTGAATATAAGGATTCGCAGGGCAATGTCCTGACAAAGCAGTCAGCACCCGCAGAGGGCGAAGTCATTACTGTGACAGTCAGAGGAAAGAACGTATACCGAGGTGAAATACAGGGAACATACCGTATAATCTCAAAAGGCAAGAACCTTTCCAAAGCTAAGGTAAAGGTCAACAGAACGTTCTACTATACAGACGAGGATATTGAACTTACGAAGGAAGACCTGACTGTCACCCTGAACAATCAGCCTGTCACAGAGTACAGCATTGTCCCATATCCAAATAACCCTAAAAAGGGCAAGGCGAAGTTCCTTCTGGTGGGAGAAGGAGCCTATGGCGGCCAGAAGACCGTCACCATCACCATCAAATCACAGAGCATGAAGTGGTGGAAATAAAGAAGTAAGTGAATGAATAACGTCAGACGCACTATATTTGCACAAATATAGTGCGTTTTTGCGCAAATGAAAAAAGATATACAAAAAATATCGAAACCGCATAAGAATAAAACGACAATATGGCGTATAAAATCATATAAAACTATACAATGTGCTAAAAATTACAAAAATAGCAAAAATCTTTGATAAATTGTTTGAATTGTAGTATAATTAACAACATAGCTGACAGATTATGCAGTGTCGGCGAAGCTAATAACAGGTGTAAAGGGGATATCATGTGATATTCACATGCACCGGACTAAAAATCCAAAAAGGGGGAAAATGAAAAATGTTTAAACGAAATTTGTTCAAACGTTTCCTGCCAATAGCATTATCAGTGGCTATGACGGTACAGTCATTACCGGTCACTTCTTATGCGGCAGAGGGCACAACCGAACCGGAAACTGTCATCGAGCAGTCGACCGAAGAAGTCGTTGACGATGATGCAGGAGACAAGGAAACCGGCAGTAGCGAAGCCATCGATGGACAGAATGAAGGCGAAAACGAAGAATCCAAGCCGACCGAGACACAGGCAACGGCGGAGGAGACAAAGCCTGCTGAGACACAGCAGACAGAAGAAACAAAGACAGCAGAGGCAGAAAAAGAGGAACAAGT
>JAFOYD010000011.1 GCA_017391545.1 Lachnospiraceae bacterium | reverse complement strand
GCAGTCGTTGCCTACAATTTTGCCAAGGGAACAGAAGCGGATACATACACATTTGAAGTGTATGACTGCTCACAGTCCTATACAAAGTCCTATCCGGTCAAAGTAACGAAAAATGGTGATACATATACGGCAGAGTGTACGGATTGGGAAAACGCATGGTCAGGAAACTATAAAGATATCTTCTTCAAGTCGCTCGTAACAGTAGAGGACTTAAAGCAGCAGAGTCTTTTGACAGCTCCTGGCGTCGTGACATTGAATGCATCGGATGCATCACAGGACAGCGGTGTCTATGAACTGACGACAAGCTACGGAAATTTCACTGTTTCTGATGGGCAGAACAGTGCGACAATCAAGAAGGGCGAAAAGTCTGGTGGCAGTCTTGCAATCGAATGCTATGGTTCACAGAGCGAGCCTGGAATGAGCCCCGAGTACTACTTTAAGCTTCCTGTCTTAGCCGATGGTAACAGCTATACGATAACGGCTGAAAGTGCAGGTTCTTATAAGACGACAATGTATTATGAGAATTCTGCAAATGGATTTTTCGTGAGCCATGATGCGCAGACAGCAGGAAAAATTATTATTTCATCGAGTGGAAAGATCAGTACGGAATATGCATCCAAAACAAAGCAGAATATAGAGGCATCTGTAAATGGTATGGAAACACCATGGTATTATGCAGAGGTTGAGATTGAAGACAGTGTTGTTACTGTGGATGCGCAGAATAAACAGATCGATGTCAAGACAGCAAATGAGTCTGACATGAACATCAATCTGGAGAATGACTTTAACGTGATCAGCTTTGACAATGTCAAAGTAAGCAACACAGGTGTGTCTGTTGTGGAAGGCAGTGACGGAGCCTGCAACATTGAAAAGGATGGAAAAGTGATCGTTTCAAACGGCTTCGGACATTCAGTCGTGTTTGACAGTCAGTGTGGTACGGCAGTAGACAGTCTGGCAAATGTGGCAAAGGGAAGTCTGATTCCTGAGCCGGATGATCCTCACAGAGACGGATATATTTTTGAGGGATGGTTCAAAGAGGACAGCTGCGAGACGATGTGGGATTTCACAAAGGATACAGTATCTGAGGATACGATTCTTTATGCAGGCTGGTCAATTGACTCGAACTATTTTGTGTCAGTGACATTCAAGATCGCAGGAAACGAGAGTCAGAGCATTTACCTTACCAAGGGAAATCAGTTAGAGGAGAGCCAGTGCCCGGAGATTATCGGAAATGAGGATAAGAACTGGTACAAGGATGACAGATATACAGTGGCATGGGATTTTGTAAATGATTCTGTCCTGGAAAATACGGTTCTTTATGCGAAGGGCAAAAACTGTAACATTTCCTTTGTGACGGACTGCAGTGCAAAGATCGATGCGTATACAGTGTTTGCGGGAAGCTATCTGTCTGAGCCGGAGAGTGAGCTGGTAAAAGACGGGTATACACTGTGCGGATGGTATGCGGATGCCAAGTTTAATGAGCTCTGGAGCTTTAACAATGACAGAGTCCTTGACGACACAACGCTCTATGCAAAGTGGATTCCGAATGAAAGAGACAAAAACGGTAATGACACGAAGATTTCAATTGAAATCGTAAGGCCAAATGCATATCAATATACCGGAAAGGCAATAAAACCTGACATTGTCGTAAGAGACGGAAATACAATCCTGAAACTGAATAAGGATTATAAGATTTCTTATAAGAATAATACAGCTGCCTGCGACATTACATCAGCTGATGTAAAGGACAGCAAAAAGCCACAGGTAATTGTTCAGGGTATGGGGGATTACAAATCAAATAAGAAGTTTGTGAAATACTTCTCCATTCAGCAGACAGATATTGCTGACCTGACGATTGCGGTTCCGGAATACGTTGCGGCGAAGGCAAATGATAAGGTTCAGCAGATCAAGCCTACAGTCAAGATCGGCAACACAATCGTGCCTGCAAAGGACTATACGATCGGGTACTACAATGATGCTGCCTGCAAAGAGCCTGTCAATGGATTGAGCGCTGTTGGAACTTACTATGTGGTCATCGAGGCGAAAAAGGATGCAGACGGAAGATATACCGGAAATTATTTCGGAACATCCAGGGCAATACAGGTCAGCGTAATAAAGGCTGAGTTAGCGCTTTCGGGTGCGAAAGTAGCTTATACAAAGAAATTCAACTGCAGCAGTAGTGAGCTTACGGCTGATCAGGCTTTACAGAGCATTATTTCAAAGGTTACAGTAGGCAAGGATGAATATACGACGTCAGACCTTGATACATTCAAGAGCTGCTTTGCGGTATCTGCTGTGGACGCAAATGGCGCAACTGTCTCACAGGCAAGGCTTGCAAAGGTGCTCAAGACTGCAGGAACCAAGACGGTCAGAATCAGTGCTTTGAACGGAAATCCGAAGGGATATGTGGGAAGTACATCCGTTACGATTACTGTTCAGGGAACAAAGCTTAACAAAAATCAGTTCACACTGACGTATGATAAGACAGCATCGAAAGCAGTTACATCGGTTGAATACACCGGTAAGGTGCTTGTTCCTGATATTGTCAGCAATCTGACAAATGGAAAAGATTATACAGTCTCTTATCTCTACAATAAAAAGGCAGTTACGGCAGCACAGATCGTCAATGCAGGAAAATACACTGCGGTAATCAAGGGTATCAATCAGTATAGTGGTACGGTTTCCTTGAGCTTTACGATTAGTCCTGTCAATCTGGCAAAGGCATACGCTGACAAGCGGCTGATCATTACCTCCAAGGGTACACCGACATATGATGCCGGAGGGGCGAATGCAGCATTTTCGATCACGTATGATCCCGATGGAAACGAGGGAAGTGTTTACGCCAGGACGACGCTCAAGGAGCAGGCTGATTATACAGTAAGCTACAAGAACAACAAGAAGGT
>JAFOYD010000132.1 GCA_017391545.1 Lachnospiraceae bacterium | reverse complement strand
TTCGCTCCCGGTGCTAACCCAATGAACGCTCGTGACATCAAGGGTGCTGTAGCTGCTTTGGCATCTGTTGCCAAGTTGCCTTTCCACCACTCTAAGGACGGTATCTCTTACACCTTCGCTATCACTCCCGCATCTTTGGGCAAGGACGCTGAGGCACAGAAGCAGAACCTGGTGAACCTGATGGACGGTTACTTCACTCCCGACGGTGGCCAGCACCTCAATGTGAACGTATTCGACCGCGAACTGCTCATCGATGCTATGGAGCATCCCGAGAAGTATCCTCAGCTCACCATCCGCGTATCTGGTTATGCAGTTAACTTCGTGAAGTTGACTCGCGAGCAGCAGCTCGACGTACTGAGCCGTACCATCAACCAGAGCCTGTAAGTATTAAATATACATTACTTATATATTATGCCCCTCTCCTCATCAAGCAGGTGAGGGGCATTTAGTTTAGGAAGTTATGATAGATAATACCGCCCCAATCATAGGTCGTATCCACTCTTTGGAATCCTTTGGCACTGTCGACGGTCCCGGTATCCGTTTCCTTGCCTTCATGCAGGGTTGTCCCATGCGTTGTCTTTTCTGCCACAATCCCGACACCTGGGATTTGAAGGCTCCTGTCAAATACGAATGGACTGCCCAGCAATTGCTGGAAGAAACACTGAAGTATCGCAATTTCATCAAGACAGGCGGTGTTACCTGTACTGGCGGCGAGCCCCTTGTCCAGGCTGCCTTTGTGGAGGAATACTTCCGTCTGTGCAAGAAGGAAGGCATACACACGGCTCTGGATACCAGCGGTGTAATCTTCAACGATGCTGTGCGCAGCCTTTTGGAAGTAACGGACTTGGTTTTGCTCGACGTAAAGACCGTGGACGATGAACTGCATCCCCGCCTTACAGGTCACAAGCGTACGCATCCCCATCAGATGATGGAGTATCTGCAAAGCATCGGCAAGCCCGTATGGATCCGCCATGTGGTCACCCCCGGCATCAACGACGATGACGAGCACCTGCTGGCCACAGCACGCTACGTAAGCCAATATAGCGTAGTAGAGCGTGTGGACATCCTGCCATACCATGTTATGGGCGAACATAAGTACGAGTACATGGACATGGAATACCCCCTCAAAGGCACACCTGCCCTATCCATAGAAAAGAAACGCCACGCAGTGGAACTCTTCCAAAGCATACTCTCCTGCAAGGTGGTGTGAGAAAAAGCAAGGTCCTGCCCTAATAGAGGCAGAAAGGAATGAGAACTTGCTAACCTAAAGTCGATGCCCAGTTGCTTAAGTCAAATAACAATAAATCTGCGAAATAACTTTGCTCTCGTCTTTATCTGTTACAAATAATGTTTAGGAAAATTCTGTCTATATTACTCAGATTCGTGTGTGCCACTGTGTTGGTGGCAATAATGCTGGTGGTGGTTACGAGTGTCAGCGTGATTTATGATTTCCAGGACCCGGCACCCTTCCGGGGGGATTCCATTTTCAATCCCTACCGCAATTTCGATTCAGCAACAGGATGGAAGAGGGCGGTTTTCCATGTACACACCAGAGTGAGCGGACCGTTGAACGAATGTGAGATGTGGCCCGATAAGGTGCTTGAAAGTCTGAAGAAATTCAACTACGACATCGTTACCTTTTCCAACCATAACGAACTGACGAAGCATCCAACCGATTCAACATTGCAGGTCAATGTGTACGAGCATGGCTACAATCTGTTCAAGTATCACAAGCTTGTATTCGGTTGCGAGGAGGTGAATCATTTCGATCACATGCTGCCATTCCTCGCATCGCAGAAGCAATTCCAGATAGACCTGCTTGCCAAGGATGCCGATATCATACAGATAAACCATGTGCTCAGAACCAAGATGATACCGTCAGCTCAGCTAAGGAAAATCGGCGGCTACAAACTGATGGAACTGGATAGCGGACGCTCCACAGAGAATACATATTGGGATGATGCCCTGAGTGCAGGGCACTACAGTTTCGGAGTGGCAAACGACGACCTTCACTTCCCCGACCGCTCGCATTGTATAGCCGTGCGATGCAATTTCCTGTGCACACCCTCCGGACGGTATGACGACATAAGGAAGACTCTGCTTGACGGAGCATACTATTCCATGCGCATTCCAGACTATGGCAAAGGCGACTGGGAAATGAAATACGAGCGAAACAGACATTTGCCTTACATCACCAGTATAGGTTTGCTGGACAGTACAATCTACATATCCGTCTCGGCCCAGGCTGACAGTATCAAGTTTACAGGTCAGAACCACTCCACGCTGGCACTGGCTTGCAATACAGACACGGCATCCTACATGATGCGAAAAGACGCCCCCTATGCTCGCATCACAGCATATTTTCCACAGGGTGAAGTGATTTATTCCAATCCCTTTGCCCGATACGACGTCACCCTGTCTGACACT
Source organism: Lachnospiraceae bacterium (assembly GCA_017391545.1). Lineage (GTDB taxonomy): Bacteria > Bacillota > Clostridia > Lachnospirales > Lachnospiraceae > COE1. The sequence continues at coordinate 304 of JAFOYD010000132.1, read as the reverse complement.
CCTTTCAGAGACAATACGCACAGTGCCAACTACCTGCTCACAGCCCTGTTCAACCTGATGTTGCTGGTTATGCTGGTAGCAACAGTTGGTCTGTTCTACAAACTTGTAATTAGAAGAAAATGAAGAAACTATTAAAGGAAAAGGCAGCACTCGCATCCGTATCCCTGGCACTGAGTGCGTTCACGCTGATTGCCTTTCATTTCCCTGTATTCAGATACGCAGCCGAGCATCAGGACGGTGGTTTCAACGGACTGCTTATCCTTGGAGGAGCAGCACTCATCATGCTTGCCTTGAACTTCCTGGT
>JAFOYD010000131.1 GCA_017391545.1 Lachnospiraceae bacterium | reverse complement strand
TGATGGTCATGATGATAAGGTCTACAAGCTTCCGATGGGCAGATGTACAGAATAGAAAATTTGTAAAAGATTGTAAAAGATTTATTTTGCTATTGCATTTTGTTGCATATAGTGATAAAGTTATTAGTATAATAATGCTAGATAAAGAGTGGACTTGCGAGTCCACTCTTTTGTTTGGGAAACGAATTGAGTGATATGAGGTGACTGAATGGCAAAAAAAGATTCGTATGAAGAACGTGCAGAAGCATTGCTTTTACCAATCGTAGAGGCAAATGGCTGCGAAATCTATGATGTTGAGTATGTAAAGGAAGGAAGCGATTGGTATCTTCGGGCATACATTGATAAGCCTGATGGTGTAAATATTGTTGACTGCGAGAATGTCAGTCGTGCTTTTTCAGAGAAGCTCGATGAAGAGGACTTTATCCCTGATGCGTACATCCTTGAAGTATCAAGTCCTGGACTTGGCAGGGCGCTCAGAAAAGACAGACACCTGGAAAAGAGCCTTGGCGAAGAGGTGGAGATCAGGACTTATAAGCCGATTGATAAACAGAAGGAATTTGTCGGTATTCTCAAATCATATGATAAGGATACCATTACGATTGAAATAGAAAACGGTTCAGAGACAAAGGATATGGTCTTTGCCAAAGCTGATATAGCAATTGTCAGATTGACACTGGATTTTTAACTTTAGGAGGTTAAAGGAAAAATGAACAAGGAATTAATGGAAGCACTTAACATTCTTGAAAAAGAGAAGGAAATCAGCAAGGAAACGCTTTTTGAAGCGATTGAAAATTCCCTTCTGACGGCTTGCAAGAACCACTTTGGGAAGGCAGATAATATCACTGTACAGATCGACAGAGATACCTGCGATTTTCTGGTATATGCGACAAAGGAAATCGTGGCAACATATGATGAGGTCGAGGATGATGTATTGCAGATCTGTATTGATGATGCGATTCAGATTTCCAAAGACGCAGTGATCGGTGGCACAATTAATGTCGAGATCAAGTCAAAGGAATTTGGACGTATTGCGACACAGAATGCAAAGAACGTTATTTTACAGAAGATACGTGAAGAAGAGCGAAGCGTTGTGTACAATCAGTTCTTTGAAAAGGAAAAGGACGTTGTGACAGGTATTGTACAGCGCTACATTGGCAAGAACATCAGCATCAATCTTGGAAAGGCAGATGCAATGCTGAATGAGGCAGAGCAGGTAAAGGGCGAGGAGTTCAAGCCTACAGAACATATCAAGGTCTACATTCTTGAAGTAAAAAATACACCAAAGGGACCAAGAATCCTTGTCAGCAGAACACATCCGGAGCTTGTAAAGAGGCTTTTTGAAGCTGAAGTAACAGAAATCAAGGACGGAACAGTAGAAATCATGAGCATTGCACGTGAGGCAGGCAGCCGTACAAAACTGGCAGTAAGAACAAACAATCCGAATGTAGATGCTGTCGGTGCATGTGTCGGTATCAACGGAGCCAGAGTAAATGCAATCGTTGAGGAGCTGCGCGGTGAGAAGATCGATATTGTGAACTGGGATGAAAATCCTGGTAATTTCATACAGAATGCGCTCTCTCCAGCTAAGATCGTAGCAGTATTTGCAGATCCGGATGAAAAGACAGCCAAGGTCGTTGTTCCAGACTATCAGCTTTCACTTGCAATCGGTAAGGAAGGACAGAATGCAAGACTTGCTGCAAGACTGACAGGCTACAAGATTGATATTAAGTCAGAGACACAGGCTAAGGATGCTGAAGGTTTCCGGTATGAAGATTATATGTATGATGAGGACGGAGATGTTTACTACGAGGAAGAATATGAGGAAGATGAGTATGAGGAGACTGATTCAGAGATTTCCGATACAGAAGCTGCTGATGCAGAGACTTCCGATGTAGAGCTGACAGCAGAGACAGTGGAGGAGACTGAGGAATAAATGGCAAAAAAGATTCCATTGAGACAGTGTATCGGCTGTGGTGAGATGAAAAGCAAAAAGGATATGATCAGAGTTCTCCGCACAGAGGATGAAGGAATCATGCTGGATGCTACAGGAAGAAAAAATGGCAGAGGTGCATACATATGCCCGAGCCTTGAGTGCATGAAAAAGGCAAGAAAATCAAGAGGACTTGACAGGGCATTCAAAATGTCTGTGCCTGATGAGGTCTACGACAGTCTGACAAAGGAGATAGAGTTATTTGAATAAGATATATTCCATGCTTGGGCTTGCCATGAAGGCAGGCAAGGTAGTAAGTGGAGAATTTGCAACTGACAAGAGCGTAAAAAGCGGAAAAGCATGGCTCGTGATCGTTTCTGAAGATGCATCGGACAATACAAAGAAGATGTTTTCTGATATGTGCGAATTCTATCATGTGCCGAGATACTTTTTTGGTACGAAGGAGGAGCTTGGACATGCGATGGGAAAGGCTATGCGTTCATCTCTTGCAATTACAGATGAAAACTTCGCAAAATCAATAATTAAGCATCTGGGACAATCTGTTAATAGTGAGGGTGAGGAGGAATAATATGGCAAAAATAAAGGTTTATGAGCTTGCACAGGAGATCGGTGTTAAGAGCGCAGATGTTCTTGCAGTATTAAAAAATAAAGGTATAGAGGTAAAAAGCCACATGAGTGTATTAGAAGACGGACAGGTAGAAGAAGTGAAGAAAGCCATAAAGGCACCTGCCAAGTCAGAAGAGGCACCTAAGACGACAGAGAAGACCGAGACATCAGGAGAAACAAAGGCGCCTGCCAAGACTGGTGAGGGAACAGTAAAGAAGAAAAAAAGTATCATATTCGTGAGCAACCCTCACAATTCAAAGCTTCCGGGAGGAGCACAGATTCCCAAGAGACCTGCACATCCTGAAAAGAAGGCAGCAGCTCCCGCAGAAGCTGTGGAAGTAAAGAAACCTGTGGCTCCGGCACCACAGCAGACAGTAAAGCCTGTAGCAGAAAAGGCAGAGCATGTTGTAGAAAAGACTGCAGAGAAGGCAGAGCGCGCTGAAATCAAGGCAGAGACACCTGCAAAGACAGAAGCACCTGCTAAAGTAGTGGAACCTGTAAAGGCAGAGGCACCTGTAAAGGCAGAGGCACCAAAGCCGGCGCCACAGAGAAATGATAATCGTGATGGCCAGAGAAGCTTTGACGGACAGCGCCGCGATAACCGTGATGGCCAGAGAAGCTTTGACGGACAGCGCCGCGATAACCGTGATGGCCAGAGAAACTTTGACGGACAGCGCCGCGATAACCGTGACGGACAGCGTCGTGACAATCGTGATGGCCAGAGAAACTTCGACGGACAGCGCCGTGACAATCGTGATGGACAGAGAAGCTTCGACGGACAGCGCCGTGATGGTCAGAATGCGAGACCTGGTCAGGGAGCAAGACCCGGACAGGGATTTGGCGGTGGCCGTGACAACAGAGGCGGATTTGGCGGAAAGAATGCGAACAAGAACGGTGGCTTTGTTCCAGAGAGTCCGATCAAGGATGCAGAAAAGCATAGAGACGAGGAGAAGCGTCGTATCAGTCAGGAGAAGGATAAGAGAAATCGTAAGGATCTGATGTACGAAGACAACGAAGACGGCATGAAGAACATCAAGGGCAAGAATAAACCCGGCAAGTTCATCAAGCCGGAGAAGAAGCCTGTTGAGACTGTTGAGGAACAGATCAAGGTCATTACACTTCCAGATACGCTCACGATCAAAGAGCTTGCTGATAAGATGAAGATTCAGCCTTCTGCCATTGTTAAGAAGCTTTTCCTGCAGGGGCAGATTGTTACTGTTAATCAGGAAATTGATTATGAGACAGCGGAGAATATTGCAATCGATTATGACATTATCTGTGAAAAGGAAGTAAAGGTAGATGTGATCGAGGAGCTTCTCAAAGAGGATGAGGAGAATCCGGATGATATGGTTTCAAGACCTCCTGTTATCTGCGTCATGGGACACGTAGATCACGGTAAAACCTCCCTTCTTGATGCAATCAGAAAGACAAATGTGACAGATAAAGAGGCTGGTGGAATCACACAGCATATCGGTGCATATACTGTTAATATTAACGATCAGAAGATCACCTTCCTGGATACTCCGGGTCATGAGGCATTTACTGCCATGCGTATGCGTGGAGCGAACTCTACAGATATCGCAATCCTGGTAGTTGCTGCAGATGATGGTGTCATGCCACAGACGGTTGAGGCGATTAACCATGCAAAGGCTGCTGGCATTGAAATTATCGTTGCAGTCAATAAGATTGATAAGCCTGGCGCAAATATTGAGCGTGTGAAGCAGGAGCTGACAGAGTACGGTCTGATTGCAGAGGACTGGGGTGGAAGTACGGTATTTGTACCAGTATCTGCCAAGAGTGGTGAAGGTATAGAACAGCTTCTTGAGATGATTCTGCTGACTGCAGAAGTACTTGAACTGAAAGCAAATCCAAACAGACGTGCAAGAGGTCTTGTCATTGAGGCAGAGCTTGATAAGGGACGTGGACCGGTAGCGACGATTCTGGTACAGAAAGGAACGCTGAAGGTCGGTGATTTTGTATCAGCAGGTGCTGCAAGTGGTAAGGTACGTGCAATGGTCGATGATAAGGGCAGAAGAGTAAAAGAAGCAGGTCCTTCCACTCCGGTAGAGATTCTCGGCCTTGGTGATGTGCCAAATGCCGGCGAAATCTTTATCGCACATGAAAATGATAAGGAAGCAAAATATTATGCTGAAACCTTTGTGGCTCAGAATAAAGAGAAGCTTCTTGAGGATACTAAGGCTAAGATGTCTCTTGATGATCTGTTCTCCCAGATTCAGGCAGGTAATCTTAAGGAACTCAATCTGATCATTAAGGCTGATGTGCAGGGTAGTGTAGAGGCAGTTAAGCAGAGCCTTATGAAGCTTTCCAATGAGGAAGTGGTTGTTAAGTGCATCCATGGTGGCGTTGGTGCAATTAATGAATCTGATGTTATTCTTGCATCTGCTTCAAAGGCAATTATTATCGGATTTAACGTGCGTCCTGATGCACAGGCAAAGACGACCGCAGAGCGTGAAGGCGTAGACGTAAGGCTTTACAAGGTCATCTATCAGGCGATTGAGGATATTGAAGCCGCCATGAAGGGCATGCTTGATCCTGTATTTGAGGAGAAGGTACTTGGTCATGCAGAGGTAAGACAGATCTTCAAGGCATCTGCTGTCGGCAATATTGCAGGTTCTTATGTCCTTGATGGTGTATTCCAGAGAGACTGCAAGATTCGTATTACACGTGAGGGTGAGCAGATTTACGAAGGTCAGCTTGCATCCCTCAAGAGATTTAAGGATGATGTCAAGGAAGTCAAGGCAGGCTTTGAGTGTGGTCTTGTATTTGACGGATTTGACAGCATGCAGGAGCTTGATATCGTTGAAGCATATACCATGGTGGAGGTTCCAAGATAAATGAGAAAAAACAGTGTGAAAAATACCCGTGTGAACGGGGAAGTTCATCGTGTTCTTGCGGAGGTGATCAGGAGCGAGATTAAAGATCCCAGAATCAATCCAATGACCTCCGTGGTGGCTGTAGAGGTGGCACCTGACCTTAAGACCTGTAAGGCATGGATCAGTGTGCTTGGAAATGAGGAATCGCAGAAAGATACACTCGCAGGCTTAAAGAGCGCTGAGGGGTATATCAGAAGCCTTCTTGCCAAAAAGATCAATCTGAGAAATACGCCCGAGATTCGTTTTGTGCTGGATCAGTCCATTGCTTATGGAGTGTCCATGTCAAAGATGATCGATGAAGTTAACAGGGCGGACGACGAAAGACATGTTGACGATAATAAAGACGATGAAATAGAATAGAAATTTTTTGGGGGTATCTGGGAAGTATTTGACTTCCCAGATACTTTTGTGTATGATGTACAGAGTGAGTTGTGCGTAACCATGAGGTTGCGCAGTAGTTATATGAATTGATTTATAAGGTAGTGATTATATGATAAAGATTGATTTGTTAGAAGAATGTATGACAGCAGAAACGATTGTGATATCAGGACATATCAGACCTGATGGAGACTGTATCGGTTCTTGTATGGCGATGTATCTGTATTTGAAAAAGGTTTTGCCAAATGCGGATATCAAAGTGTGCCTTGAGGAGCCGTCAGAGGTATTCGCCTGTATCAAGGATTTTGAAAAGATTGACCAGACCTATGCGTTAGAAGGAGCTGCTGATGTATTTATTGTACTTGACTGTGAAAAAAGCCGTCTTGGCAAAGCAGAGGAAATGTTTGCAAATGCTAAAAAGCGCATTAATATAGATCATCACGTAAGCAATGAGAGAGGCTGTGGAGATGTGAATTATGTCATTCCGGGCATCAGTTCTACAGCGGAGCTTGTGTATGATCTGATTGATAAAGAGTATATGGACGAGGAGATCGCAAAGGCGATTTATATTGGAATCATTCATGATACAGGCATATTTAAGTATTCCAATACTTCGCCAAAGACATTGATGATCGCGGCGGAGCTTATTAAATTTGGTTTTGATTTTCCGGCTCTCATAGATCAGACATTCTATGAAAAAACATATACGCAGAATCAGCTTTTAGGAAGAGCAATGCTTGAGAGCATCATGTTTATGGATGGCAGATGTGTTGTCAGTGCCATTGATAACAAGACACTTTCATTCTATAATGCGACTTCCGCCGATCTGGAGGGGATTGTTAACCAGCTACGCATTACGAAGGGCGTGGAGTGTGCTATTTTTATGTATGAGATTGGAAATCTTGAGTATAAAGTAAGCCTCCGTTCTAATAACTATGTAGATGTGAGCAAGGTCGCTGAGTATTTTGGCGGTGGTGGTCATGTAAGGGCCGCGGGCTGTAGTATGAACGGAACCTTCTATGATGTTGTAAATAACATTTCAGGACAGATTGAACTTCAGATGAAGAAGCATGACGAGGAAATGAAAGAGGAAATGTAACTTTTGGGCAATGGTGGTGGAACTGTGATCAATGGTATCATGAACATTTATAAGGAAGCTGGCTTTACATCACACGATGTAGTAGCAAAGCTTCGGGGAATCGTAAAACAAAAAAAAATCGGACACACAGGTACATTGGACCCCGACGCGGTAGGGGTCCTTCCTGTGTGCTTTGGCAATGCCACAAAGCTTTGTGACCTGATGACTGACAAGAGCAAGGAATATGAGGCATGCATGAAGCTGGGCGTTACGACAGATACGCAGGATCTGAGTGGCAGAATACTTACAGAATCAGATGTGAATGTTAGCGTGACAGATGTCGAAGCTGCCATTATGAGCTTTGTAGGTGGCTATGAGCAGATACCGCCAATGTATTCGGCACTGAAGGTCAATGGGAAAAAGCTCTATGAGCTTGCAAGAGAAGGTAAGGAAATCGAGCGACAGTCCAGACACGTAGATATTCCGTCAATCAGAATTCTGGAGATTAGTCTGCCGGAGGTAAGGTTCGTGGTGAGCTGCTCGAAGGGAACTTATATCAGAGCCCTGTGCGCTGACATTGGCGAAAAACTTGGCTGTGGGGCAGCGATGGCTTCCCTGGTCCGCACGCGGGTCGGAAGTTTTAAGATAGAAGATGCCATCACGCTTTCTAAGGTAGAGGAGCTTATGGCATCAAATGCATATGAAAACTATGTGATGGCGCCGGACAGTATTTTTATGGAATACGCAGGAACGACTGTTAAGCCCGAGGCGCAGAGTGCGCTCTTAAACGGAAATAAGCTTTATCCAAGACAGCTTGTCTTGGATGATCATGTGTCTTTTAAGGATCATGATATGCTCAGGGTATATAGCTGTAACGGTGAATTCAAAGCAGTTTATGCATTTGTAAAAAATGAAGGGGTATTCAAGCCTTTTAAAATGTTTTTGGGATAGGTAGATCATGAAAATTATAGAGAATACGACAGACTTTTATATCAGTGAAAAAACTGCTGTGGCAATTGGAAAATTTGATGGATTTCACAGAGGCCATCAAAAGCTTCTGGGACAGCTTGAGGAACAGAAAAAAAGAGGCCTCAAATCCGTTGTGTTTACGTTTGTGCCATCTCCAGCGGCATTTTTTAGCAGAGAAGCTGTCAAAGATCTTTCTACAATCGCCGAAAAGCGCAGGATCTTTGAGAATGCAGGGGTTGATTATCTGATTGAGTATCCGTTTTATCAGGAGATTGCTGATATGGAGCCGGAAGCTTATATTAAAAAGGTACTGGTCGACAGGATTCATGCCAAGTGCGTTGTAGCCGGTGATGATGTGTCCTATGGTAAGCGTGGAGCCGGAGACTGCACGCTGCTACAGGCAAAGGCTGCAGAATATGGATATGATGTGATCATTATTGACAAGGTGTTATACGAAGGCAGGGAAGTAAGCTCTACTTATGTCCGTGAGGAGGTAAGGAATGGAAACATGGAGCTGGTGACAAAGCTTTTGGGGACACCTTATCATATCGGTGGGGAAATCGTTCATGGTAGAAAGCTTGGGCGTACGATTGGAATGCCGACTGTCAATCTGTTGCCCCCAAAGGAAAAGCTGCTGCCCCCGAATGGAGTGTATTATTCCTATGTATACCTTCACAGCAAAGATGGAACGATGCCCTATGACGGTAAGAAGCTTCCTTCTATTACTAATATTGGAACAAAGCCGACTGTGGACAATCGTTTCGTCATGGGCGTGGAGACTTATATTTATGATTTTGACAGTAACGTTTACGGTGATGATATGGAGGTATATTTGCTGAAATTCAAAAGACCGGAGATGCGCTTTGATAGTGTCGATGCACTGAAGGCACAGATGGAGTCAGACATTAAAACAGGGAAAGAGTATCATGGATCTTTGCTCGTTACTGGAACGGAGTGAACAGTAACCATGGATATATTTGTCAGGCAGATTGCGTTGACATCCACGCTGCCGAATGATATATTATGTTCGTAACTTATTTGTAATATATATGTAACAATGTGGCGCTGGTGACGTTACTGGAACGGAGTAAACAGTAACAATGGTGTACTGGTGGCAGCGAATGAGGAATTGGATTGAGATGATGAAAAAGATAAACAGATTGAAGTACACGGGTGTAATAGCAGGAGTAGGACTTGCAGTAGTGCTGTTTGGGAGTGGCGCTTATGCAAATACAAGACAGGATGATTTCAATTCTAAGGAAGAAAGGGAACAGATCACGCTCGACATTCTTGAAGCTGATGCAAGTGAAGAGGATACGGATGCAGGAGATGATGTGGAACTGTCAGCGGGAATCGGATCTGTTTTTGAAGAGACAGAGGATGAGATCCGATCTGGAGAAACACAGGCAAGAAGTATGGGAACAGATGCAGAAAATGAAGCTGCTGAACCAGACGAAGAGGTGAAAGAGCCAGAGACATATTGGGGCTATACGAACCTTGGAATCGCACATGTAGACAATCATCTGAATATCAGACAGGAACCAAATGAAAATGCAAAGCTGATCGGAAAGCTCACAAAAGATGCTGCCTGTGAAATACTGGATATTGATGAGAACGGATGGGCGCATATCAAATCAGGAAAAGTAGATGGCTACTGTAGCACAGAGTTTTTGTATATGGGTGACGCAGCAATTGCAAGGGGCAAAGAGGTAGCATCCATGATTGCTGTGGTCAATACGGAAACGCTTAAGGTCAGGGAGGAGCCGAATACGGATTCTATCGTAATTACGCTGATTCCGCAGGAGGAGGAGCTTGAGGTCGTCGAAATCATGGACAATGGCTGGGTCAAGTTTCTGCTTGATGATGAGGAAGCCTACGTTTCCGGAGAGTATGTAGATGTAGAGGAACGGCTTGAGAAGGCAGTTACACTGACAGAGCTGCTCTATGGACAGGGTGTGTCAGATGTGCGCGTAGACCTCGTGCAGTATGCAAAACAGTTTGTCGGAAATCCTTATGTGTGGGGTGGAACAAGTCTTACGAATGGAGCGGACTGTTCAGGCTTCACGATGAGCATCTATAAAAAATACGGTGTCAGCCTTCCACATCATGCGGCTTCCCAGGCACAGCTTGGTACAAAGGTAAGTCTTGGAGAGGCAAAACCGGGAGACCTCGTATTTTATGCGAAAAACGGCAGTATCAACCATGTAGCGATCTACATAGGAAATGGACAGGTAATTCATGCGTCAAGTCCCAAGACAGGAATAAAGATTTCAGGTGTCAATTACCGTACACCAGCATGTGTAAGGCGGTTTTTATCGAATTAATTCTTGCATATGCTGACATAGTATGATATACTATTTAAGTGTTCTGTGTTCAGCATAGGACATGGATGTAACAGCCGGTACCCAGTGTCGGGACGCTCCGACCCAGACTTGGTATATGGTGGTCAATAATATTATATTTATTATATGGAGGATTAAAAAATGATTTCTAAGGAAAAGAAGCAGGCAATTATCGCTGAGTACGCAAGATCAGAAGGAGACACAGGTTCACCAGAGGTTCAGATCGCAGTATTAACAGCAAGAATTCAGGAGTTAACTGAGCACTTAAAGAACAACCAGAAGGATCATCATTCAAGACGTGGTCTTTTAAAGATGGTTGGTCAGAGACGTGGTTTACTTGATTATTTAAAGAAGACTGACATTGAGAGATATCGTGCTCTTATTGAGAAGCTTGGTATCAGAAAATAATCAGGAAATACTGATGCATAGAAGGGGCGGAATTATCCGCTCCTTTTATGCACACAAGCTCACATTCATACCTGAATGAAAAAACGGATAGAAGAATGGCTCGAGACCGCTGAAAAGCTTATGATGTTTCGCTCATGTGTTTTTCAGTAGTTTCGGCACCTTCTATCTGTGTCTGATGACTTTTGGCAGTTAGAGTCATGAAGCAGTAGTATTTTTTATTATTATGGAAGGTCGTATATGACCAAAGAAAAGGAGAATTGTATGGATTACATGACATTCAGCGAAAAGAAAGACAAGTCTTACAAGGCGTACAGTATGGAACTTGCAGGACGTACACTGACAGTTGACATTGGAAGAGTGGCAGCACAGGCAAATGGTGCAGCACTGATGCATTATGGAGATACGACAGTGCTTTGTACAGCTACCGCATCAGATAAGCCAAGGGATGGTATCGACTTCTTCCCTCTTTCTGTAGAGTATGAGGAGAAGCTTTACGCAGTGGGCAAGATCCCGGGCGGTTTCAATAAGAGAGAGGGTAAGGCAAGCGAAAATGCAATCCTTACAAGCCGCGTAATCGACAGACCGATGCGTCCGTTGTTCCCGAAGGATTACAGAAATGATGTTACCTTGAACAACATGGTAATGAGTGTTGATCCGGAGTGCCGTCCGGAGCTTGTTGCAATGCTTGGTTCAGCAATTGTTACTTCAATATCAGATATTCCATTTGACGGACCATGCGCGACCACACAGATGGGACTTGTGGATGGTGAGTTTGTGGTAAACCCAAATCAGGAACAGTGGAAAAATGGTGATTTACAGCTTACAGTTGCTTCCACAAGCCAGAAGGTGATTATGATCGAGGCAGGTGCCAACGAGGTTCCTGAGGACAAGATGATCGAGGCGATTTACAAGTGCCATGAGATCAATCAGACCATCATTGCATTTATCAACCAGATTGTTGCGGAGGTTGGAAAGCCTAAACATGCATACACAAGCTGCGCAATCCCAGAGGAAATGTTTGCAAAGATTAAGGAAATCGTTCCTCCAGAAGAGATGGAGGTCGCTGTATTTACTGATGAAAAGCAGGTAAGAGAAGAAAACATCAGAAAGATTACAGAGAAGCTTGAGGAAGCATTTGCTGACAACGAGGAGTGGCTTGCCATTCTTGGTGAGGCAATCTACCAGTATCAGAAAAAGACAGTCCGCAAGATGATCTTGAAGGATCACAAGCGTCCTGACGGTCGTGCGATTACACAGATTCGTCCGCTTGGCGCTGAGGTTGACATTATACCAAGAGTACATGGTTCTGCCATGTTTACACGTGGACAGACACAGATCTGTACGGTAACAACACTGGCACCATTGTCAGAGGTTCAGAAGATTGATGGCCTCGATGAAAATGAGACAGCAAAGAGATATATGCATCACTACAACTTCCCTTCTTACTCTGTAGGTGAGACAAAGCCTTCCAGAGGACCGGGACGTCGTGAGATTGGACATGGTGCATTGGCTGAAAAGGCACTTGTGCCTGTGATTCCTTCTGAGGAAGAATTCCCATATGCAATCCGTACGGTATCAGAAACTTTTGAGTCAAATGGTTCTACTTCACAGGGTTCCATCTGTGCATCTACCATGTCTCTGATGGCAGCGGGTGTACCAATTAAAAAGCCTGTTGCAGGTATCTCATGCGGTCTTGTAACAGGTGAGACAGACGATGACTACATCGTTTTGACAGATATTCAGGGACTTGAGGATTTCTTTGGTGATATGGACTTTAAGGTCGCAGGTACAAAGGACGGCATCACAGCAATTCAGATGGATATCAAGATTCATGGTCTGACCAGACCGATCGTTGAGGAAGCAATTGCCAAGACAAGGGATGCCAGAATGTATATCCTGAACGAAATCATGATTCCATGCATCGGTCAGCCAAGATCTACTGTTGGAGAGTATGCACCTAAGATCATTCAGACACGCATCGATCCTGAGAGAATCGGTGATGTCGTAGGTCAGAGAGGAAAGACGATCAACGCAATTATCGACCAGACAGGTGTTAAGATCGACATTTCAGATGATGGTTTTGTAAGCATCTGTGGTACTGATCAGGCGATGATGGACAAGGCATGTGAGATGATCAAAATCATCACAACAGATTTTGAAGAAGGCCAGATTTTCAAGGGCAAAGTCGTAAGCATCAAAGAGTTTGGCGCATTCCTTGAGTTTGCCCCGGGCAAGGAGGGAATGGTTCACATTTCCAAGATCTCTAAGGAGAGAATCAATCATGTAGAGGATGTTCTTACACTTGGTGACGTTGTTACCGTTGTATGCCTTGGCAAGGACAAGATGGGAAGAATCAGCTTCTCTATGAAGGACGTTGCACAGCAGTAAATAGAATATAGCAGATAACTGTTCAGAAGGCTCTGAATAGTTATGATAACAGAAGATTGTTCCCACAGGACAGTAGCTCAAAATACTGCCCTGTGGGAATTTTTTGTTTTCTTTTCTTGTTTTTTTAAGGACAGGTATCATATTTTATGTTTCAGGACATATATTGAGATATGTCTACAGCAGAGCAAACAGTAACTGAAGGGGTGATGCGCAATGTCACAGTGCGGTGGAATCATACAGTTTTTCCCGGAGCGTTTGAGACCGGACTGGGAAAAGTGCGGGCTGGACATCGGGGAGGTACAGGAAATCAGACTGCGAGTCAATCAACAGGTACGGGTGATGCTTGGGGAGGAGATTACACTTCCCATGAAATATGGAGAGAAGGAACTTGAGGAAATCTTTCGCTATCTGTGTCATGATTCTGTTTATGCATATGAGGAAGAACGCAGGCAGGGCTTTATTATGGTGGAGGGGGGACACAGAATCGGGATTACGGGCGAACTGGTCGCGACAGAGCAGGGGAGTTTTCTCACAAAATATATCCGTTATATGAATATTAGGCTGGCGCATGAGCATAAAAACATTGCAGAGAATATGATACCGTATTTATATTTCCCAATGGAGGATATTCCTGTGAATACGCTCATCATATCGCCACCTGGAATTGGCAAGACAACCCTGCTTCGGGACACGATACGACTTTTTTCAAACGGTGTTTACGGTCATCGTGGCTGCAATGTTGGTGTCATTGACGAACGGGGAGAAATCGCAGGTGCTTATCGTGGAAGTGCAGTGCTTGAGTGTGGAGAACGGACAGATGTTGTGACAGGTGGTGACAAACGTCAGGGAATCTCGGTTCTGGTAAGGACGTTTGCACCGCGGGTGATTGCAATGGATGAGATTGGTGGAGAAGGCGATGCACAGGCGCTGTTCTTTGCCGGGGTGAGTGGGTGTCGTATACTGGCAACGGTGCATGGAAGCTCGCTCGAAGATATCAGAAGAAAACATGAGCTTTCAGAGCTGTTAGAACAACAGATGTTTCAGCGGTTCGTTTTGCTGGAAATGGAAAAGGACAGATCGCGATCGATACAAATCTTTGATGGGGGAGGTAATTTGCTATGTGGCAAAAGCTTGTTGCGGGTGTCTGCGTCATGACAGGAGCAGTTGGATTTGGATTGGCACTTTGCGGGGAGATGAGCTCTGAAATCAAGCACTTGAAGCTGCAAAAGCAGATTGTATCGTACATGAAGGGGGAAATTGGCTATCTGCGCAGACCAATGGAGGAGGTACTTGACATTATATCAGAAAGGATGGAACCGCCCTACGATATCTTCCTGGAACAGATCGCGCAGAGAATGAAGGAGCGTAGTGGAAAGGGACTGATGGAGTTGTGGAAGGAAGAGGTGTATGAACTAAAAATGAAAAGTGACATTCCTGTCAGAGCATCAGGTTATCTGGAACGGATTGGAGAATGCTTTGGCTGTGAGGGAGACAGGCTGCAGGTGCAAACACTTGAACTCTTTGAGAGAGAGCTTGATATGGAGATTGACAAACGATTGCAAAAGAGGGAAGAAAATGACAGACTTGTCAGGGCATTAAGTACACTTGCAGGGATTTTAGGTATCGTTTTTTTTCTATAAAAATTAGGGGAAATGGGGATGAACATGGAAGTCAGTCTGATATTTAAGATAGCAGCAGTCGGTATACTGATCACGATACTGGGGCAGGTTTTAAAGCACAGTGGCAGAGAGGAACACGCATTTCTCATAAGTCTTGCCGGACTGGTGCTGGTACTTTCCTGGATTGTCCCCTATATTTATCAGCTTTTTGAGATGATTCAGGATTTATTTGGATTGTGAGAGGATAGACTTATGCTTCAGGTATGTATGCTGGCAGCAGCGGGACTTTTTGCAGCGCTTGTCATAAAAAAAGACAAGCCGGAATTTTCGACATTGATTATCGCTTTTGTAAGTGTTCTGATTGCAATAAAGGTAATGGGCGTGATTGATGATGTGCTTCGTGAGATTGAGGACTGGCAGAAGCTGCTTGGTGAGAATGCCGTTTATTTGTCGTTGTTTCTCAAACTCACAGGAATTACATATATTTGTGAGTTTGCTGCAAATCTGACAAAGGATGCTGGATATTCGGCGCTGAGCAGCAATATAGAGCTTTTTGGAAAGATGGCAATAATGGTGGCAGGTTTTCCGGTCATCAGGATTATGATCGATATGCTCGAGGGAATGATGGGATGAATCAGGAAATAGGGCTTTGGCAGGATTTGGATATCCTTCCGGATTTGAATGTACTGGATCAGCTCCTACGGGAGCTTTTGCCAGGTGAAAATATCGATTCAATGGATTTTATTGAAGATGTACTAAAGGGAAACTGGGTGCTTGATCCAACTCTGTTCTGGAGATACATAGCAGAAGCGGTGACAAGTGTGCTGGATGGATGGAAAAGCCTGTTTGTTTCCATATTGGTTCTGTTCCTGTTGGCGGCGGTAGTCAGCAATATTTTGTCAGCCTTTAAAAATGAGGGCGCTGCGAAAGCGGCAAGAATCTTTTTTATGATGTGTCAGCTTGTCGTGCTGATCAATGCCTTTCGGGATGTATTAACAATTGTGGATGGCGCGATGGCACAGATGATTGACTTTTTGAAGCTGATGCTGCCGGCATATATGATCTGTACTGCTGCTGCGGGCTCAGGGATGACTGCTTTGATCTTTCACAAGCTGTTGATCGGATTTATATGTCTGGTTGAAGGCATTGTGGCAGCATCAATGACGCCGTTAGTCGAGGGTTATGTAATGCTTGGTGTCGTGGAGGGCATCTGGGGAGATGAGCGGTTCAGGGGACTTATGGATCTGATCAAAAATGGAGTCCAGTGGGTACTGAAAACGATGGTCGTAGTATTTTCAGGAAGCAGCATCTTACAGACAATGATTACGCCTTCCATTGACAGAGCGAACAATGCAGTGATCCATAAAACAGTCGGTATCATTCCGGGAATCGGAGATATTGCCGAGTCTGTGTCGGGCGTGACACTCACATCAGCGATCGCACTTAAGAACAGCTTTGGAGTACTGATCCTTGTGGTGATGATTCTCATGGTTGCTGCGCCTGTCATGAGAGCATTCATTATTCTGCTAATCATAAAGGTAAGTGGAGCACTTGGAGGGATCTGTGGTGAGAAGCAGATGACAAAATGTGTGGAATCCATATCAGAAGCAGGTTTTATGATGCTTCGTATACTGATCACAGTCACTGCTTTGTTCTTTGTGGCAATTGCAGCCGTTACAAATGCAACGAGTGGAATTTGATTAGGAGGGAGACATATGGAGCTTTTGGCAACAGAAGTCAGAAGGCTTGTCTATACTGTAATCTGCTTTCGGTGTCTGCTTCAGCTGACGGAGGGGAGTGGTTATCAGAAATATCTGAAATTTTTTTCTTATCTGTTGACGCTGTGCATCTGCTGTAATGTGATTTTTTCGCTTGCAGGTCAGATTGGGGACTGTATGGGAGCAACAGACCAACTGTATGAGGCGTGGGAAGATGAGTGGAGAAAAACGATGGATGAGAATGAGATTCGAGAGGGGGAACGGTATTATGAGGAGGAGTTGTGGGGAGATAAAATAATGGGTGAAGTATATGACAGCCAAAATGGGGGTGAAGAGGAGCATGGAGAATTATTGGAGGAAACTTCGACAGATCTTTGGAGGTAAAGGAAGACCTCCAAAGGAAACCATGTTGATCCTGTTTCTGAGTGGGATATTGATTTTTGTGATCCTGCTGCCAACGGAAAAGAAAGGTGCGGGTAGTCAGAGCAGGAAAAACCAAGGGGATGGGAGTGCTACAGTGGCTGAGAACACGACAGATTTTCAGACCACAGAGATCAAAGGTTCAGGGACTGCACTGGATGAATACAAGCATGGATTGGAAAAAGAGCTTGAGGACTTTCTGTCGGGTGTGTCAGGTGTAGGAGAGACAGATGTACTTATTTATATGAAAGATTCACAAGAATACATTGTTGAAAAGGATAATCCGACATCAAGCAGCACAAGCGGTGAAAGCAACGAATCATCAAAGGATGAAACAACAGTATATACGGTCAATGGAAACGGTGATGAGGTGCCATTTATCTCGCAGACCAGAAGTCCGGCAATCGATGGCGTGCTGGTCGCTGCAAAGGGAGCTTCCGATGAGACGGTGAGATTACAGATTGTCAGACTGGTGATGGCACTTTATGGAATTGATGCGAATAAGGTAGAGGTTGTGGCGGTACAGTAGTATATGGATTGTCTGATCATAAATTTATAAGAATTGGAAAGTAATAAGTCTAAGAAAATGAGATGCTGAATATGATAGAAGTAGCAAAGAGAAATAATAGGAAGGATATGATTTGGTGAAAAAAATATTGAGAAAGAACCAGATTATGATTACGGCATTGGCGGTAATGATCGCAGTAGCGGGGTATCTGAACTTTGCCGGCACCAAGATAGGAGAAGAAGATTTCATATCTGTAGATGGAAGCAACAGTGAGCTGACTTACGAGATTTCTGATGAGGATATGTATGCAATATCACTTAGGGAGGATACGGACGGAGTCATTACAGACTATTCGGAATATGCGGCAGTTACGGGAACAGAGGCGGATATTGCGAGTCTTGATACCGATGATACAACAATCACAGACAATTATCTGAAAAGTGACATGGATACACAGATTGCTGCCAATACAGATGAGAATGGAGCTACCGTCATTGAGCAGGAGACGCCGGGAGAGGCTGTGTTTACCAGCGCGTCAGGTGTTTCAACACTTGCCGGTGCAAAACTTTTAAAGGAGCAGACCAGAGCGCAGAACAAAGAAGCACTGATGGAAATCATCAATAATGAGGATTTGACGGAGGATGCCAAAAAGGAAGCAGTAAACAGTATGATTACGCTTACGGAAACAGCACAGAAGGAATCAGATGCACAGATGCTTCTCGAGGCGAAGGGTTTTACGCAGACGGTTGTCAGTATCAGTGGCGACTCAGCAGATGTTATGGTGGGAGCAGCAAGTCTGACGGAGGCACAGACAGCGCAGATTATCGACATTGTACAGAGAAAAACAGATATTGCCGCGGAAAATATCATAATAACAGTATCAGGGGCAGAATAAAGGTGTGGAATTCGTGAAATAAATGTGGTATACTAAAGTGATTTAGTAGCGGATGGGCTCATGGCATGAAACACTGTTGTGAGGACTTTGGCAGAAAGGAGCACTTATGAAAAGAGTATTTTTAATTGTTCTGGATAGCTTTGGAATCGGTGAGATGAATGATTCGGAAGCCTATGGAGATCTGGGAACCAACACCATAGGCTCCGTTTCAACAAGCTCATTTTTTCATGTGCCGAATCTCAAGAAGCTTGGACTTTTTAATATTGAAGGCGTTCAGTGCCAAAATCAGGAGAAGGTCGGACGACCGCTTGCAGCAATCGCGAGAATGAAGGAGGCTTCAAGGGGAAAGGATACAACGATTGGTCATTGGGAGATTGGGGGTATTATCTCAGAAAAGCCACTGCCGACATATCCTGATGGATTTCCCAAGGAGGTGCTCGATGAATTTACGAGACTGACTGGACGGGGTGTTCTGTGTAACAGACCATATTCTGGTACGGAAGTGATCAAGGACTATGGTGATGAGCATGTGAAAACGGGCGATTTGATCGTGTACACATCAGCAGACAGCGTATTTCAGATTGCAGCACATGAGGATATCGTACCGCTTGAGACCTTGTATGATTATTGTAAAAAGGCAAGACAAATGCTTCAGGGGAAGCATGGAGTGGGCCGCGTAATCGCAAGGCCGTTTGTCGGAACAAGCGGAAATTATACAAGGACTGCGCATCGTCATGATTATTCCCTGCAGCCGCCACAGACAACCATGCTTGACCTGATTCAGGAAGCTGGTAAGAGCGTGATCGCAGTAGGAAAGATTAATGATATTTTTGCGGGAAAGGGCATCTCAGAGTTTGTCTATACGAGCTCAAATGCAGAAGGCATTGAGCGTACGATTGAATATCTTGACAAGGATTTTGAGGGATTGTGCTTTGTCAATCTGGTTGATTATGACATGTTGTATGGACATCGCAGAGATATTGACGGATATGCCAGGGCGATGACCTATTTTGATGAGAAGCTTCCGGATATCATGGGAAAGCTTCGTGAGGATGATGTGCTGATGATTACGGCAGATCATGGATGTGACCCGGCATATAAGGCGACAACAGACCATACCCGGGAACATACACCATTTATCATGTATGGGAAAAATATCAAACCGGTCAATTACGGTACGAGGGAAACATTTGCAGATATAGCTGCGACAGTGCTTGATTATCTTGGAGTGGACAAACAGGTGTCAGGTACAAGTATGTATCATAAATAAAGGTTAATAATGAATAAACGGAGGATATACAAGTGAGTAATATTGCAGAGGAAATTAACAAGAGGAGAACTTTTGCCATTATATCGCATCCCGATGCGGGTAAGACGACTCTTACAGAGAAATTTTTGCTATATGGAGGAGCCATCAATCTTGCCGGAAGCGTAAAAGGAAAGGCAACTGCAAGACATGCAGTGTCTGACTGGATGGAGATAGAAAAGGAGAGAGGTATCTCTGTTACATCCTCCGTTTTACAGTTCAACTATGATGGTTATTGCATTAATATTCTGGATACACCGGGACATCAGGATTTCTCGGAGGATACCTACAGAACACTGATGGCTGCTGATTCGGCAGTCATGGTCATTGATGCATCAAAGGGTGTTGAGGCACAGACAAGGAAACTGTTCAAGGTCTGTGGTATGAGAGGAATTCCGATTTTTACCTTTATTAACAAGATGGACAGGGATGCAAATGATACTTTTGAACTGCTTGATGAGATCGAGAAGGAGCTTGGAATCGCGACTTGCCCTGTAAACTGGCCGATTGGTTCAGGAAAACGTTTTAAGGGTGTGTATGACAGGCATGAGAATCATGTGCTGACATTTTCTGATACGCAGAAGGGTACAAAGGAAGGTGAGACAACCGTCATTTCGATGGATGACGAGGCGTCACTGCTTAATGAGCTTGGTGATGAAGCGCTCTCGACGCTGCGCGATGAAATCGACCTGCTTGACGGTGCAAGTGCAGAGTTTGACATTGAACAGGTCAGAAGGGGAAAGCTTACACCTGTATTTTTCGGATCGGCACTTACGAATTTTGGCGTGGAGGTATTTTTACAGAATTTCCTAAAAATGGCGACACCGCCACTTCCGCGTGTGTCCCAGGGCGAGAGCATTGATCCTGTAAACAATGATTTTTCGGCCTTTGTTTTCAAAATCCAGGCAAACATGAATAAAGCACACCGCGACAGGGTTGCATTCATGCGAATCTGTTCCGGTAAATTCGATGCAGGTGAAGAAGTGAAACATGTACAGGGCGGCAAAGTAATGCGTCTTTCACAGCCGCAGCAGATCATGGCGGATGAGCGAAAAATACTGAGCGAGGCATATGCGGGCGATATTATCGGTGTTTTTGACCCGGGTATTTTTTCCATCGGGGATACGGTCTGTGCACCAAAGAACAATATTTGCTATGAGGGTATTCCGACCTTTGCACCGGAGCATTTTGCAAGGGTAAGACAGATCGATACGATGAAAAGAAAGCAGTTCATAAAAGGTGTCAACCAGATCGCGCAGGAAGGTGCGATTCAGATTTTCCAGGAGTTCAACACCGGTATGGAGGAAATCATCGTAGGTGTCGTAGGTGTACTGCAGTTCGACGTCCTGAAATATCGTCTCGAAAATGAGTATAATGTTGAGATTAAGCTCGAGCCACTTCCATATGAGTATATCCGTTGGATCGAAAATAAGGACGAAATTGACTTGAACAAGCTTTCAGGCACCTCAGACATGAAGAAGATACAGGATCTTAAGGGCAATCCGCTGCTTCTGTTCATTAATCAGTGGAGCATTGGCATGACTGTCGACAGAAATAAGGGACTGGTGCTTTCAGAGTTTGGTAGAAATTAAAGGTGTAGTATTTGATGAAAAAAAGAATGATTTTATGGGCAGTATTGATTGCTGGCACAGCAATGCTGGCACAGGGCTGCTCTGTGCAGGAAAAGGTGCCGTATTTTACGCAGGAAGAGACAGGACAGAGCGAGACAACCCCGAGTGAGACAAGGCCGTATATGCCGGAAAGCCCTGCGCAGCCGAGTAATCTGCAGGAATCGGGAACGTCGCAGAACAGTGAGCAAAACAAGCCAAAACTAAAAAAGGTGTCGGACGTCTATTATGCATATCACACACTAGAGCCAAATGAACAGCAGATTTATCAGGAGGTATTGGACGCTCTTACCAATCTGGAGACAAACACAAAGGTCTCAACATTGGACAAGAATGTGCTTGACAGGATATTTGCATGTGTAATGAATGACCACCCGGAGCTTTTCTATGTGGAAGGCTATCAGTATACAGAGTACACTTATGGCGGTTCCGTAACGAGCTTGACGTTTAGTGGAACGTATTCCATGACGGATGTAGAGGTCGACTACAATAAGCTTCTGATTGAGCAGAAAATTAAGGACTGCTTTCTTCATGTGCCACTGAATGAGGATGAGTACAGTACCGTAAAATATCTGTATGAGTGGCTGATCAACAATACGGAATATGATAAAAATGTGCAGGACAATCAAAATATCTGCTCTGTGTTCATACGGGGACGATCCGTGTGTCAGGGATATGCCAAGGCGATGCAGTATATGCTTCAGAGAGCCGACATCCCGTGTCTGTTGGTGACAGGCTTTACAAATGGCGAGAGACATGCATGGAATCTGGTCAGGGTAGATGGCAACTATTATTATCTTGATCCTACCTGGGGAGATGCGTCATATACGTACCATGGAGCGGCGACAGCACAGGAAGGCTTTGCACCGGCGATCAATTATGATTATTTTCTGGTGACGGAAGATGAAATGACGAGAACACATTCCTTTGAAAAAGTTGTAAAACTTCCCAAGTGTACAGCAACAGAGGATAACTATTTTGTGCGTGAGGGACTACTGTTCACAGACTATGATGAGCAACAGCTTATGCAGATTTTTGGAAGTGAAGAGGCAAAGTCAAAGAATTATGTGACGATTAAGAGTGCAGGAAGGGAAAACTATGAGCAGATGCTAAGTACGCTGGTTGATTCCCAGAAAATCTTTGATTTCATAGACAAGCAGGGATCCAGCATATCCTACACGGTAAATGAGGAACAGAGAATCATCAGTTTTTGGAACATATATTAATATCTACTAGGCAAAATTAAGGTCTTTTGGTATAATAATAGAAATATGGTCGAGATATTACGATTGAAAAACAGGAGGGTTAATTCCATGGAAAAAGAACTGGAAAAGAATGGATACAGGGTCGATACGGAGGAATTTGGAACGGTAAAGATCGCAAATGATGTGGTAGCAATGATCGCAGGATTAGCAGCCACCGAGGTGGAAGGTGTAAGTGCCATGGTGGGAAATATCACAAATGAGCTGATGGGCAAGGTCGGCATGAAGAAACAGACAAAGGGCGTGAAGATCGATATCCTTGATGGAAATGTTTCTGTTGAGCTGGCAGTGACGCTTGAATACGGCTTTAACATTCCAACTACCTGCAATAAAGTGCAGGAAAAGGTAAAAAATGCGATTGAGACAATGACAGGCTTCACAGTATCTGATGTTAATATTAGAATTGTAGGCGTAAAGATGCCAGAGGATAAATAAAAAGGAAAAGAAAAAGAAGATGAGCAGAAGAGAGCTTAGGGAACAGATTTTTAAATTTATATTCAGAGTAGAATTTAATGACACAGAGGAGATGCAGGAACAGGAGCAGTTCTTCTTTGAAAATTTTGCGCTGGAGGAACAGGACATCAAGGAGGCAGATGCTGCGTATATCTCTGAAAAAAGCAGGAAGATCATAGAAAAACTTGATGAGATCGATGAGATGATCAACAAGCAGGCAAAGGGTTGGACAACCCAGAGAATGGGAAAAGTGGATCTTACCATATTGCGGCTTGCAGTATACGAGATCGTTTTTGATGAGGATGTACCGACAGGGGTAGCAATCAATGAGGCAGTTGAACTTGCCAAGAAGTTTGGGCAGGAGGAATCCTCTGGATTTGTAAATGGAGTGCTCGCAAAATTTGCAAATTAATATGGAGGCATATTGGTGAAGCAGAATGTCTACACGGTTGCCCAGATCAACTCCTATATTAAAAACATGTTCACTCAGGACTACATGCTGAGGTCCGTTTTTGTGAAGGGAGAGGTAAGTAATTGTAAATACCATTCGTCAGGGCATATTTATTTTACGTTAAAGGATGAAAAGGGAATCATATCCTGTGTTATGTTTGCCGGCAACCGCACCGGACTCTCCTTCCGATTGGAGGAGGGGCAGATGGTCGTGGTTGGCGGTACGGTTGACGTATACGAAAGAGATGGAAAATACCAGCTTTATGCCAAACAGATTACCCTCGACGGAGCTGGTATTCTATATGAGAAGTTTGACCGCCTGAAGCGCGAACTTGAGGAGATGGGAATGTTTGCACAGGAGTATAAACAGCCGATTCCAAAGTATATTAAGACGCTTGGGGTGGTTACAGCACCTACAGGTGCAGCAGTCCGGGACATCATCAATATCGCTACGCGGCGTAATCCGTACATTCAGATTATCTTGTATCCTGCAATTGTGCAGGGGAATCAGGCAGTAGAGAGCATTGTCAATGGTATTCATGCGCTGGAGCAGCTTGGCGTTGATGTGATGATCGTAGGGCGTGGTGGCGGTTCCATTGAGGATTTGTGGGCATTTAATGAGGAGGCTGTGGCACAGGCAGTTTTTGACTGCAGTATTCCGATTATCTCAGCAGTGGGGCATGAGACAGACACGACGATTATTGATTTTGTTGCCGATCTTCGGGCTCCAACGCCTTCGGCGGCAGCAGAGCTGGCAGTCTATGATTTTGGACAGTTTCTGGAACGGCTTGATCTCTATCAGTCAACGCTAAAGCATGCGCTTGATGGACAGCTTGGACGACACAGGAACAGGCTTGAAAATCTGACATTAAAGGTAAAGTATCTTAGTCCTGTAAATCAGATTCAGCAGAAGCGAACGTATTGTATGGACCTAGAAGGAAGACTTGATACAAGGATGAATGTCATCCTTACAAAACAAAAGCACAGGATGGCGCTGTATGCTGAAAAATTAAAGGGGCTGTCCCCATTGGATAAGCTGAGCCAGGGGTATGCATATGTTGAGGATGCTGATCATAAGGTCATCAATGATGTCAATCAGGTCAAGCCGGATGACATGCTTCAGATCTATGTGAAAAACGGTACCATACAGGCAAGAGCGAAAAAGGTGATGGAGGGAGCGTATGGCGAAGGAACAGACACTTGAGCAGACTTTTGAAAAGCTTGAGGAGACGATTGGTAAATTGGAACAGGAGGATCTCTCACTTGAGGAATCCTTTCGATTGTACAAAGAGGGCATGAAACTGATCAAATCCTGTAATGACAGGATTGACAAGGTTGAGAAGGAAGTGCTCAAATTAAATGAAAATGGTGAGCTGAATGAGTTTTGATGAGAAATTAAATAAAAAAGTAAAAGAGACAGAGGCAGTAATCAGTACCTACCTTCCAAAAGGAGAAGGATGGGCAAAAACGGTGATTGATGCCATGAATTATAGCGTCAATGCAGGTGGAAAGCGACTCAGACCAATGCTGATGGCAGAGACCTACCGGCTTTTTGGCGGTGAAGGCAGACTGGTCGAGCCGTTTATGGCAGCTATTGAGATGATACACACCTATTCCCTTGTGCATGACGATCTTCCTGCAATGGACAATGACGAGTACCGCAGGGGCAGGAAGACAACATGGGTAGAATACGGTGAGGCAATGGCAATCCTTGCGGGTGACGGTCTGTTAAATTATGCTTTTGAGACTGCACTAAAGGCTTTTGAGCTGCCAGATGGTGATGCAGACAAAAAGGCAAAGGCATTGTCAATTCTTGCAAAGAAAGCAGGAATTTATGGTATGATCGGGGGACAGACCGCAGATATCGAAGCAGAAAATCTTGGAGACAAGGTTACAGAAGAACATCTGCTTTTTATCCATGAGCATAAGACGGCAGCATTGATTCAGGCTTCCATGATGATTGGTGCAGTGCTTGCAGGAGCAGATGAGGAGCAGATCGCTCTGGTAGAAAAGGCGGCATATGAGATTGGTGTTGCATTTCAGATACAGGACGATATCCTTGATGTGACAAGTAACCTTGAGACGCTTGGAAAACCTGTTGGAAGTGATGAAAAGAATAACAAGACTACATATGTGATTCTAAAGGGAATTGAGGAAGCATCCAAAGAACAGAGAGAGCTGTCGAACCATGCCATCGAACTTTTGGAATCATTGGGAGAGAAAGGCTTTCAGAATGAATTTCTCATGGAGCTTATTCGCAGCCTGATAACACGCATCAAATAGCCTGTAAAGGAGCTTATGCTATGATATTGGAGACAATCGAGAAAGAGAATGATATAAAGAACGTACCACCAGAGGATTGGAATCTGCTGGCAGAGGAAATCAGGGAATTTCTGATCCATAAGATCAGTGTTACAGGAGGACATCTCGGCTCAAATCTTGGAGCTGTGGAACTGACGATGGCACTGCATCTGAGTCTGAATCTTCCGGAGGATAAGATTGTGTGGGATGTGGGACATCAGTCCTATACGCACAAGCTGCTCACAGGCAGAAGATCAGGTTTTGAGAATCTTAGAAAGTACGGTGGAATGAGTGGATTTCCTAAGAGAAAAGAGAGTGATTGTGACTGCTTTGATACAGGTCACAGTTCCACATCGATTTCAGCAGGCCTTGGCCTTGTAAAGGCAAGAGATCTGAAAGATGAAAATCACACGATTGTTTCAGTGATCGGAGATGGTTCCCTGACAGGTGGTATGGCATATGAGGCACTCAATAATGCTGCCCGCATGAAGAAAAATTTTATTATCGTATTAAATGATAATAATATGTCCATCTCAGAAAATGTAGGCGGCGTGTCAAAATACCTCAACAATATCAGAACGGCTGACAAATATCTGGACATCAAGGAAGGAATCTACAATTCACTGATGGAGTCGAGGATCGGTGAACCGATTGTTTCAAGTATCAGGAAAGCCAAAAGCTCTGTAAAGCAGCTTGTCATTCCGGGAATGTTCTTTGAGGATATGGGGATTACCTATCTGGGACCTGTGGATGGACATAATATCAATGATATGCTTAAGGTGTTTAAGGAAGCGAAGCGATGCAAGTCAGCAGTTATTGTGCATGTCATTACGCAAAAGGGAAAAGGTTTTGCTCCTGCTGAAAAGCATCCTGCCAGATTTCATGGTGCAGAGCCGTTTGATGTGGAGACAGGTCTGCCGCTGACGCCAAAGACGAAGTCTACTTACACAGATGTTTTTTCCACTGTTATGTGTAAGCTTGGTGACAGATACGAGGATATTGTCGCGATAACGGCAGCAATGCCTGATGGTACGGGACTAAAAAGATTCCGCAATATGTATCCTGATCGTTTCTTTGATGTGGGAATTGCCGAGGAACATGCAGTGACTTTTGCAGCAGGACTTGCAGCAGGAGGCATGAAACCTGTGGTTGCAATTTACTCTTCCTTTTTACAGCGGGCATATGACCAGATTTTACATGATGTATGTATTCAAAACCTTCCGGTGGTGTTTGCCATAGACAGAGCTGGTCTGGTCGGAAGTGATGGTGAGACGCATCAGGGAATATTTGATCTTTCTTATTTATCGTCGATACCAAATATGCATATCATGGCACCAAAGAACAAATGGGAGCTTTCGGATATGTTGAAGTTTGCAGTGTCATTCCAGGGTCCGATTGCACTTCGATACCCGAGAGGCGAGGCATATGATGGACTTCGTGAGCACCGGGAACCGATCCGGTTTGGAAAGGCGGAGTGGATTTATAAAGAACGCTTTATAGTGCTTGTGGCAGTTGGAAGTATGGTCAAGACGGCACTTTCCGTCAGGGAAAAACTGATTGAAAAGGGATATGCATGCAGTATTATTAATGCCCGCTTTGTGAAACCGATTGATACTGAAATTCTTGACGAGGCAGCAGAAAGTCACAGACTGATCGTAACGATGGAAGAAAATGTGGCAAGCGGCGGCTTTGGTGAGAAAGTAAGGGAGTATCTGGACAGCAAAGAGGCAGATGTGAAGCTTCTTAGTATCAATATCCCGGATGAATATGTGGAACATGGAAATGTAGACATCTTGCGACGTGAAGTTGGAATCGACGCAGATACAATCGAACGCAAAATACTGGAATCTTTGAAATAAATCAGATAGGGAAAGGCATATAAGCATGAAGGAACGCTTGGATGTACTGCTAGTAAGGCAGGGACTGGCTGAATCACGTGAGAAGGCGAAGGCTGTCATTATGGCAGGCTGCGTGTATGTAAATGATCAGAAGGAAGACAAAGCGGGTGCCATGTTCGATGAGACGAAGGTACAGCTTGAGGTCAGAGGAAATACGTTAAAGTATGTCAGCCGTGGGGGGCTGAAGCTTGAAAAGGCTGTCAATCAGTTTGGCGTGCAGCTTGAAGGCAAAGTATGTATGGACATTGGTGCATCAACGGGAGGATTTACGGACTGTATGCTTCAAAACGGGGCTGTAAAAGTGTATTCTGTTGATGTGGGACATGGACAGCTCGCATGGAAGCTTCGAAATGATGAGCGCGTTGTCTGTATGGAAAAGACGAACTTCAGGTATATGGTGCCGGAGGATATTGAGGATGTGTTGGACTTTGCATCGGTAGACGTGTCCTTTATATCGCTTGATAAAATCCTTGGTCCTGCTTACAATCTGTTGAAAGCAGATGCCCAGATGGTATGCCTGATCAAACCACAGTTTGAGGCGGGCAAGGATAAGGTGGGCAAAAAAGGAGTTGTGAGAGATCCGTCAGTACATCGTGAAGTGATCGAAAAGGTATTTACCTTCACGCTGGAAAAAGGGTTTCAGATTCTGCATCTTGAGTTTTCTCCGATCAGAGGACCGGAAGGAAATATTGAGTATCTGATGCATATATGCAAGTCATCACCGGTCGCTGAGGATTTTGATGCGGCAGCGTATGTTCAGGAGCATTATGCAGCTTTAATAGAAGAAACGGTCTCAAATGCGCATAAGACGCTGGATGTTTGATGGACAGACATGGGAGCATAGATGAAAAATTTTTATATTTATACAAATCATACAAAAGATGACAAGGGAAAGATGACCCATACAATACGTGATTATTTGCAGTTGAAAGGTTGTATCTGTAGTGATCATGTAAATGACAAGGTTGAGGGAATCATTGTACTTGGCGGTGATGGCACGATGTTGCAGGCTGCGAGGGAATATGTGTCTTATCATATTCCTATGATTGGTGTTAATCTTGGCACTCTTGGATATCTGGCAGAAGTCGACAGGGAGGACATTGAGCAGGCACTTGACAGTCTGATTGCTGACCGTTACGAGATCGAGCCGCGAATGATGCTTAGTGGTATTCCTGTTATAGCGGGAGAATGTCTTGCGCCACAGACCGCACTAAATGATATCGTCATCAATCGAAAGGGTGCATTACAGATCATCAATTTTAATATCTATGTCAATGGGCGTTTATTAAGTACATATAGCGCAGATGGCATGATCATCTCTACTCCTACAGGCTCTACGGCGTATAATCTGTCAGCAGGAGGCCCGATTGTAGAGCCAAGTGCGAGACTGATCATGATGACTCCGGTATGTTCGCATACACTTGCAAATAACAGGACAATCATTTTATCAGAGGAAGATGTGATCGATGTAGAGATTGGGGAATATAAGCCTGGTGAGAAGCAGGAAGTCAATGCCAGCTTTGATGGAAGGTGCCCGGTTGATCTCAACGAGGGCGATAAAATCAGGATTTTACGCTCTGATCAGGTGATCAAGATTATGAAATTGAGTGAAGTCAGTTTCCTGGATATCCTGCATCGAAAGATGCGGATGTAGGCAGGGGACTGAATCGTTACGGATTTGAGAGGCATGGCAGATGAAAAGAGAAAGACATGAGGCAGTCGTAGAACTGATCAATAAGTACGATATTGAGACACAGGAGGAGCTTGCAGCATATCTTCGGGAAGAAGGATTTGACGTGACGCAGGCTACTGTATCAAGAGATATCAGGGAGCTTCATTTATCAAAAGTTTCTGCAGGCAATGGCAGACAGAAATATATCATACTGCAAAATGATGATTCAAAGCTTGGAGATAAATATATACGCGTATTGCGGGATGGTTATGTGTCAATGGCGATGGCTCAGAATATACTGGTGATCAAAACGGTACAGGGAATGGCAATGGCAGTTGCGGCAGCCCTGGATGCCATGAAATTTCCGGAAATCGTCGGATGTATCGCAGGGGATGATACCATTATGGCAGCCGTGAAATCCGTGGAGGAAACGGAGAGCGTGATGGATAAAATAAATGGGATTTTGAAAGGATAACAGTTAAGGGATAAGTATGTTAATCAGTTTACATGTGAAGAATCTGGCTCTGATCGAGGAGACAGAAGTTAATTTTAAAGAAGGGCTAAATATATTAAGTGGTGAGACTGGAGCGGGAAAGTCGATTCTGATCGGTTCCATCAATCTTGCGCTGGGAGCAAGAGCTGACAAGGATATGATCCGAAATGGAGCAGATTATGCGTTAGTAGAACTTGTCTTTCAAATTGAGGACAAAGATATCCTTGCCGCAGTCAAGGAGTTGGAAATTCCTGTGGAGGAGGATGGAATTATCATTATCCAGCGGAAAATCCAGCCTAGTCGCAGTCTGTGCAAAATCTGTGGCGAGACAGCAACGACAAAGCAGATCAAAGCACTTTCGGAACTGCTGATTGATATTCATGGGCAACATGAGCATCAGTCACTTTTGTATAAGAAAAATCACATGGAAATCCTGGATGCTTTTGCAGGTGAGGAGCTTGAGAAGTTAAAGGAAAAAATCAAGGAAGCATATCATGCCTATACTTCATTGAAAAAGGAGCTTGAAGCGTTTTGTGTGGATGACAGCGCGAAGGCAAAAGAGCTGTCTTTGTCAGAATTTGAGTATAATGAAATCGAAGAAGCAGGGCTTACAGAGGGAGAAGATGAGGAGCTTGAGGTACGCTACCGCAAAATGTCCAATAGCAGACAGATTGTTGAGGCGGCATCAAGGGCGTATCAGCTGATCGGAAATGGTGACCAGACTGCGGCAGATGCAGTAGGGCATGCAGTCAGAGACTTGCGCGGCATCGAACAATATGACGACCACGCAAAGGCACTTGCTGATGAGCTGGAAAACATTGATGCACTGCTGAGTGATTTTAACAGGGAAATTGCGGAGTATCTGACGGATCTGGAATTTGATGATGAGGAATTTGTCCAGACAGAGAACCGCCTGAACCTT
Organism: Lachnospiraceae bacterium; assembly: GCA_017391545.1. Classification (GTDB taxonomy): domain Bacteria; phylum Bacillota; class Clostridia; order Lachnospirales; family Lachnospiraceae; genus COE1. Next base: position 8,107 of record JAFOYD010000131.1, on the reverse strand, counting down.
CTCAATCATTTGAAATTAAAATATGGCGGAAGTATCAGACAGGTACTTGACTATCAGCAGGAGCTTGCATCAAAGATTGAAAAGCTGAACAATGCAGATGCACATAAGGCGCATTTGGAGAGCCAGATTAAAAAGACATATACAGAATTAAAGGAAATCTGTGCAAAAGCTTCAAAGGTGCGGAAGGCTGAGGCAAAGAAGCTTTCTGACGATATGGTCAAGGCATTGACTGATTTGAATTTTCTCGAGGTCAAGTTTGAGATTCAGGTGCGTGATAAGGAAGAAATTGCGGCAAATGGCGCAGATGATGTGGAGTTTATGATTTCAACGAACCCTGGTGAACCGATGAAGAGCCTGGGCAGTGTGGCGAGCGGTGGTGAGCTGTCAAGAATCATGCTTGCGATCAAGACGGTTCTTGCTTCACGAGACAGGATACCGACTATGATTTTTGATGAGATTGATACAGGTATCAGTGGAAAAACAGCGTGGAAGGTGTCTGAGAAGCTTGGTACTTTGGCAAAAAGCCATCAGATTTTATGTATCACACATCTGCCACAGATCGCTGCGATGGCAGATGCCAGCTTTAAGATCGTAAAGCAGGTTGTTGACAATAAGACAGTGACCACAATCACGGATATGGAGCAGGAAGATGTAGTAGAAGAACTTGCCAGAATGCTGGGCGGTGAGAATATTACGGATGCTGTGCGTGAAAATGCCAGGGAGCTGATCAAACTGGCACAGGAGAAAAAAGGATAAAGAAAACCCCGAACCGACAGATGCGTCAAGGTTCGGGGTTTTGCTATGTATAGATATTATCTAAAAGCCTTCAATGGAAAAACGAACTGCGTTGACAGGGACATTGAACTCACTGTGGTAGATTCTGCTTTTTGAAAGAGAACTGCAATACAGATGCACCTTTGAAAGAACATTGCCGGCTGCGTCGTAGAAGTAGCCATAGCAGCCCCATTTATTATAGTCCTTATCATTGTAGGAAACACACTGATATTTCAGATTGAGCGTGTATTTGTAATCATTGAAATCAGCGTAGGTAAAATCGTAGGGTACGAATTCGTAGCTGACAAGCTTGCAGTAGTTGCTGTGGTTTGTTCCAAGCTTTGCCGGAATATCCATGATCAGTCCACCGGCATTGATTGTAAGGTATGCTACAACCGCCGGGTTATCAAGATTGTACACGGCGGCAATCGTTGATCCGCCATTGCCATAGGTGACCTGGAAGGCAGCTACATTAGAAGCATATGCAATCGGTGTCACAACAGCAACAGTTGGATCTGCTACAACACAGGAAAGTCTGGAAGCATCAAAGCCGTCGGCAAGTGCTGCGGTAAAGGTCGCAGAAGAGCCTTCCGAGAGCGTGATGGCATCTGTCGAAAGAACCAGACCGTTTCCGATACTCTCCTTTGCGGAAGCAGACACGGCAGGCACGCCGGACAGGACTGACATCATCATGGCAGATGCCAGTAGGGAACAGAGTATTTTTTTGATTTTTGTCTTCATGTATTTTCTCCTCATCAAATGAAAATTATAATATTATTAGTAATTCCCTTACATTATAATAATAAAACGACCAGAATAACAAGTAGGTGTTTGTAAAGTTTATATTTATTTAAAAAATAAAACTTAAATAAAAAAATAACAAACCTACTTTTATTTTGTCAAATTATCGTATAAAATTGCATATGGATTAGAACAGAACGTATTAATTCATTTCAGTTGGTGACAACAGCATATTTTAGGAGAAAAATTTATGAAAAACAAGCAAAAAAAATTGGCAATGCTATTATGCATGGTAATGACTGCATCAGCTCTTGGCGGCTGTGGTCAGAAGGTTGCTGAGGAGACAGCAGAGGATGTTGCAATCGTGGAAGCTGCAAAACCGGAGATTGGAAGCCTTAAATTAAGCAATAATTTTATTGCTACCATCAGTCCGGATGAGTCCGTGTATGTCATTCCAAAGACGACAGGTGAGGTGCTAGAGGTAAAGGTTGCAGCAGGTGATGTCGTGCAGGAGGGCGATGTGCTTGCAGTTCTGGATGACACGATGGCGCAGTTTTCCATGAAGTCAGCGCAGATCAGTCTTGACAATGCACAGCATTCTTACAATTTGTCCTATGGTGAAGGCGCATCGACGCTCAATGATATGCAGTCAGATAACACTATCACACAGGCAGAGGATGGTGTGAACGACCTTCAGGAGAAGCTGGTGGACACGATGGATGACCTGCAGAAGACGAAAGACAAGCTGAAAGATGAAGAAGCGAAGCTTGCAGACCTCAAAGAAAAATACGATTTTAGGGAAGATGTTGATGAAATCAAGGATTACGCAGATTCAATCGATAAAAATACGCCGCAGGGAGCAGCAGATTATGCGGCGGCAATGCAGCGTTATCAGACGGCTTCAGCCGAAGTAACACCTGTCAAGAAAACAATCGAAGGATATAAATCTGCAATCGATCAGTATGAAGATTCGATTAACACACTTCAGAAAAATATTGACAGTACCTACAATTCCTACAGCCAGGCAGTTACTTCAACGAATATCAGCAATGGGGAACTGCGTGAGGAACAAAAAAAGGTATCTCAAAATAGTATTTCTGCTGCACGGCTTGGCGTCGATCAGGCGCGGGAGAGTCTGGATGCATACACGATTAAAGCTACCATTTCAGGTGTTGTGGAGTCTGTCAATGTGAAGGAACACGACTTTGCCACATCAAGCAATCCTGCCTTTGTGATATCCAACAAAGATGCAATGGTTGCAACCTATTATGTCAGCGAGGATGTTCGAAATACATTTTCAGCAGGACAGCAGATCACACTGGAAAAAGATGGCAGGACATATGAAGGTGAAGTAATCGAGATTGGAAGTGCAGTTGACAATACGACCGGACTTTTTAAGATTAAAGCAGCTGTCAAGGGAGATACATCGAGCCTGTTATCGGGTACAAAGGCTACTGTGACAACGGACACTTACCATGAGAATAATGCAGTCATTATCCCGTATGACTCTGTATATTATGACGGAACGCAGGCATATGTCTATACCGTAGTTGATGGAAAAGCGAAAAAGACGAATATCACGACGGGTCTCTATGATATTGACAATATTGTTGTCACAGAGGGACTGACAGGGGATGAAGTGATCATCACGACATGGTCGGCGCAGTTGCGTGATGGTGTTGCAGTTTCCATACAGGAAAGCAAAACAGATACAAAAGACAATACACAGGAATAGGAGGGCGTAAGCGATGAGTTCCTTAACTAAGCTGGCCCTGAAAAGGCCTGTTTCAGCACTTTTGATCGTGCTTGCACTGTTTGTATTCGGTATCGGTTCGGTGTTCGGCTTTAAGATGGAGCTGACACCCGACATGGAAATGCCCATGTTGTTTGTCATGACAATCTATCAGGGCGGTGACCCTGAGACGACAGAGGAGCTGGTCACCAAAATTATAGAGGACGCCGGTAAGACACTTTCCTGTGTGGATTCCGTTACCTCACAGACAACAGAAAACTCTTCTTTCGTTATGTTTTCATATGAGTATGGTACGAATATTGATGATGCTTATGCAGATTTAAGAAGTGCTGTTGATACAGCGTCGCTAAAGCTTCCGGAGGATGCGCATGATCCTGTCATCATTGAAATGAATATGAATTCGCAGGATATGATGACGCTGTCTATCACTTCATCAGGTGATACAGATGTACTGGCATTTGTACAGGATGAGCTCAAACCTGAGCTTGAGAGACTGTCTGACGTGGCGCAGATTACAGTATCAGGTGGTGAGGAGGATTACATCCGAATAGAGCTGCACGCTGACAAGATGCAGCAGTATGGCGTCACGATGGCAAATGTCAAGACCTACATAACAACAACAGATTTTACGATTCCAATCGGAAGTGTTGAGCAGGGAGCGCAGAGTATCAGTGCGTCTGCCTCATCAAAACCGACAAATCTGATGGATCTGCAGAATGTGCCGATCATTACAAGCAAAGGTACGACGATATCGCTGTCAGATATTGCGACAGTTTCAATGGCAACAAAGGCAAACAGCAGTATCAGCCGCTTTAACGGACAGGACAGTATCAGCGTCGGTATCGCAAAGGTACAGAGTGAAGGTACGGTGGATGTATCAAATCATGTGAAGTCGCTGATTGAGCGCGTGGGAGCAAAAAACTCTGCCATCCAGATTTCTGTGGCATATGATGCAGCAGACAGTATCAAGTCCTCACTAAGTTCCGTTGCAGAAACACTGGTGCTTGGTGTGTTATTCTCCATGCTCGTTCTGTTCATATTCTTTGGAGATTTTAAGGCGAGTCTGATCGTAGGAAGCTCCATGCCGATTTCACTGCTTGCCACACTGATTTTCATGAGCTTTGCGGGATTTTCCCTCAATGTCGTCACAATGGGAGCACTCGTCATTGCCATCGGTATGATGGTTGACTCTTCCATTGTAGTATTGGAGAGCTGTTTCCGATTAAAGGATGAAAAGCCGGACTTTAAGGATGCTGCACTTGCCGGTACAAAAGTGGTAGCTTCCTCTGTTTCAGCATCAACCATCACGACTGTTGTTGTGTACCTTCCACTTGCGACAATGAAGGGACTTGCGGGACAGCTCTTCTCCCAATTGGGATTTACAATTATCTTTGCCATGCTGTCATCATTGATTGTGGCGATTACACTGATTCCTATTTTCTTCTGGAAGTACAGACCAAAGGAGAAAAAGGATACACTGGCGAACCGGGTCGTTGGAAAGATCGGAAATGGCTACAAGAAGCTGCTTGGCCACATCATGTTAAAGAAAAAGACGGTCATGACAGTGTCAGTGCTGCTTCTGATATTGGCGTTTGTGCTTGCCGGTCAGCTTGATCAGGAGCTGATGTCGGCAACAGGTCTTGATAACATGAGTATCTCAATTGAGCAGAGATCCGGTACCAGACTTGAGGTCATGGATGAAAATATCCAGTTCATTGAACAAATGGTGATCGATGATCCTGATTTTGCAGGTTGTAACCTGACAATCAGCGGTTCTGCCGCAACGATTAACGCCTATCCGTCTGAGGAATGTAGCAAGAGCATCAGCGAGCTTGTTGATATTTATAATCAGAAGCTTAAGGACGTTACCAACATGAGCGTCATTGTATCGGCTGCAGGAAGCGGAATGTCATCCATGATGAGTGTCATGTCGAGTACGGAGGTCGATCTGAGTGGTGATGATATGGAGAGCCTGAAGATTGCAGCAAGACAGGTTGAGGCGATCATGATGGATACTCCGGGCGTGATTAAGACATCAAGCAACATCACTTCCGATGCCGCACAGGCAAAAATACAGATTGATCCGTTACAGTGTATGAACGTAGGACTGACTGCTGTTCAGGTTGCCAGCGAGATGTACAATGCCAGCAGTGGTGTCGAGGTCATGGACATGACGATCAGTACACAGGAGTATTCGGTGAGAATGGAATACCCGGAGGACAGCTATTCTGATATGAATGAGCTGCTGAATCTGGAGATTGCCACTCCAAGAGGCAATACGATTACTGTTGGTGATGTGGCAAAAGTAGTATATTCCGATGTACCTGACACACTTGTGAGAGAGGATGGCAAATATCAGGTCGCAATCACTGCCTATACGACGGATGATGCCAAATTTACGGCACAGAATGCGATTGTTGAGGCAGTTACAAAGGCAGAGAAAGACGGAGCGTTCCCGGAGGGTGTAGGTCAGACACAGAGCATGATGAATGAGATGATCGGAGAAGAGTTTACCGCAATCGGTAAAGCGATCATCACTGCAGTTTTTCTGATTTTCCTTGTTATGGCGATGCAGTTTGAGTCACCAATATTCTCACTGATGGTCATGATGAGTATTCCGTTTAGCTTGATCGGTTCCTTCTTTCTGCTGTTTATATCCGGTTCTACGCTCAACATGACTTCTCTGATGGGTGTGCTGATGCTGGTAGGTATCGTTGTTAATAATGGTATTCTGTATGTTGATACGACCAATCAGCTCAAGGAGACGATGCCATTAAATGATGCACTGATGGAAAGTGGAAGGCTGCGATTAAGGCCAATCCTTATGACAACGCTGACCACGATTTTATCAATGCTTCCGATGGTATTTGCAACCAATGAGAATGCAGCGATGATGAAAGGTATGTCACTGATTATCATTGGTGGTCTGATTACTTCTACACTGTTGATTCTGTTGCTGCTTCCAAGCTTCTATCTGTTGATGAGTAAACAGGGAAGACGTGAGGCAAAAGAAAGGAGACAACAGAAACGTCAGAGGAGGCGCGAAGCAAAAATCGCTTCCCAAAATTCAAAAAAAGATGAGTAAAAAATAAAACAAATGGCTTTGGCACTTTTAACGAAAGATGTCAGAGCCGTTTATTTTTTTGTAAATTCCATATACTATCCCTACGAAATATTTGCATGAGGTCGTGGAAGGATGAAGGCGAAAAGAGTGAGACAGGAACCATTGAGCAGGCGTATAAAATATATTTTATTTCTCTATATTTTTTTGGGATTTGCCATAGGGTTATTTTTCTGGGCAACATATGTGTATTATCAGAATGCAGTCCCAAGCACAATCAGTGTCAAGGCAGGAACGAGTGAGGAAATCAATCTGCGCGTTCCGGCATCGGGAGTGATCAGTACAGATGCAGAAACGGTTCTGGCACTCAATCAGCCGCTTACCATCGTGGCAGGAGAAAGTGCAAGCTCGTATCAGATGCGGCTGAAGCTTTTTGGTGTGCTGCCACTGAAAGATGTGGATATACAGGTCATCGAGAACACGATGCTGACGCCTGTGGGCAGACCGATCGGTATCTATGTAAAGACACAGGGCGTACTGGTCGTGGATACAGGAAGTTTTGAAGGGTGTACAGGGGACAAGTGTGCCCCTTCTGAGTATAAGCTGCAGTCAGGCGATTATCTGACTGCCATGGATGGCGTGGCGATCAGTGACAAAAAGCAGATCAGACAATATGTGGAAAATGGAAATGGTGCAGAGATCATATTTCAGGTATCGAGAAAAGATGAACTGATACAGGTCAGGATCAAACCGGAGCAGGATAGCAATAATGTATACAAAATGGGAGCGTGGTTAAGGGATAGCGCTCAGGGAATCGGAACAATGACCTATATCGACAGCCAGAACCACTTTGGTGCCTTGGGACATGGCATCAACGATATGGACACGGGAGAGCTGTTAAAACTGGGAAGCGGGCTTTTGTATCACACTGAGATCGTGGCAGTCAAACGCGGTGAAAAGGGGAATCCTGGCGAACTGACAGGCGTGATTGAGTATAAGCCGGATCAGGTATCAGGAGTCATTGTGGACAATACGATGCTGGGAATATATGGTATGGCAAATGCAGAGTTTTTGGACGAATATACGGAAAAGACCAGTGCACTTCCCATAGCCCTGAAGCAGGAGGTCACAACAGGAAAAGCGCAGATACTGTGTTCCATAGACGGTGAAGCAAAGTACTATGATGTGGAAATCACGAAGCTCACCCCTGGAAATGAGGCTGTGAACCGTCAGATTTCCCTGAAGGTTACAGATCCGGAGCTGTTGGCGCTGACAGGGGGCATTGTGCAGGGAATGAGTGGTGCACCGATCATTCAAAATGGAAAATTCGTAGGTGCAGTGACACATGTGCTTGTTCAAGACAGCGCAGAGGGATATGGGATTTTTATTGAGGATATGGTGGAGCATTGATGAGTGACGGTATTCATGGCACAATCACAAAAGAAGCAATCATCTTGCTGAAGATATTATGAGGGAACTGGTTGAAAAATTGTTATTTATCCGGAAAACATTGCGGAGATCTCATGGAGTTTTGCGAACTGATCTTTACAACATTTCAGTTGAAACAAAAAGGTTTTCAGTCTATAATGAATTAAGGGTTGAGTGCCTTTTTTAACATATAATGAATGGCGTTTAGAAAATGACCACAAAGGAGGTATGTCGACTTGAACACAGAGATAGCAAACGCAGTTTCGGCTGCAGATGATAAAGCACAGTATGATGAGCGTGCAAAACGACTTCTTGCCCAGAAAAGTATACTTGCCCATATTCTGGTAAAG
>JAFOYD010000130.1 GCA_017391545.1 Lachnospiraceae bacterium | reverse complement strand
GACAGCACTGAAAAATAATGTTCCACTTCTGATGACAGATAAGTCCACATCGGCATTTATGGCAGAGATCATTCGATGGCTGAATGTCAAGCTCGCGCCCTGCATCTCAGTTCATGGTGTGCTTGTCGACGTTTATGGTGAAGGTGTGCTGATCACGGGTGAAAGTGGCATCGGTAAGAGTGAGGCGGCGCTGGAGCTGATCAAGCGTGGACACCGTCTGGTATCCGATGACGTTGTAGAAATCCGAAAGGTAAGTGATGACACACTGATCGGTTCTGCTCCTGATATCACACGTCATTTTATCGAGCTGCGTGGTATCGGTATCATCGATGTCAAGACGCTTTACGGTGTACAGAGCGTTATGGATACCACCAACATCAATCTTGTCATCCGGTTGGAGGACTGGGATAAAGAAAAGAAATATGACCGGTTAGGTCTTGAGGAGAACTATACGGAATATCTTGGTAATAAGGTCGTATGCCACAATATTCCGATCAGACCGGGCAGAAATCTGGCGATCATCTGCGAGTCGGCAGCAGTCAATTACCGTCAGAAGAAAATGGGATACAACGCTGCACAGGAGCTGTATCAGCGTGTTCAGAATTCCTTGTCAAAGCCGCGTGATGATGACGAGGATTAAGATAAAATAAAATCAATAAAACACAAACAGGAGAAAAATAGTATGAATCAGTATTGCTTTGGAGTAGATTTAGGTGGAACAACAGTAAAGATCGGACTTTTCGATCCGCAGGGCTCTGTGCTCGAAAAGTGGGAAATACCGACCAGAACAGATGATAATGGCAACAATATTCTTCCCGATATCGCAGCTGCCATTCTCGGCAAGATGCAGGAAATGGGAATCACAAAGGATTCTGTGATCGGTGTCGGAATCGGTGTACCGGGACCTGTCGATGATGACGGTGTGATACACAAGGCAGTCAACCTTGGATGGGGCGTCATGAATATTAATGAAGTGCTCGGCGGACTTCTGCAGATGCCCGTCAAGGCAGGAAATGACGCGAACGTGGCAGCACTTGGCGAGATGTGGTGCGGCGGTGGAAAGGGCTACAATAACATGGTACTTGCCACACTTGGTACCGGTGTCGGCGGTGGCATCATCGTCAATGGCAAGATGATCACAGGCGCTACGGGTGCCGGCGGAGAAATCGGTCATATTCACATCGTCGATGACGAACCTGATACATGCGGATGTGGCAATCATGGCTGTCTGGAGCAGTATGGCTCTGCTACAGGTGTCGTGAGACTGGCAAGCAGAAAGCTGGCAGCCTGTGATGATGCGAGTGTTTTAAGAGAGGCACAGGCGAATGGTGAACTCAGTGCCAAGGCGGTGTTTGATGCAGTCAAAGCGGGCGATCAGCTTGCATGTGAAGTGGCTGAGGAGTTTGGTATGTATCTTGGAAAGGGTCTTGCTGCCATCGCATGCGTGGTAAATCCTGAGATCTTTGTACTTGGCGGCGGCGTATCAAAGGCAGGAGAGATTCTGTGCGAATATGTATCAAAATACTATAAAAAGTATGTTTTCCATGGATGCAGGGATGCAAAATTTGCGCTTGCAACACTTGGAAATGATGCCGGCATTTATGGTGCGGCAAAACTGGTGCTCGAATAGAATCAGATATTATATCAATAGGAATGAATCAGGGGACGAATAGATTGAAAAAGGAGCTTATCATTCAAAAGCTTGCCGATGCAGTCGGACAGGAACAGCTATTTGCAAATGAAAAGATGTCGGCGCACACCACCTTCCGAGTAGGTGGCGTGGCTGACATCTTTGTAGAGATCAAAGATCGTATTCAACTTGAAAAAGTGCTTACAATACTAAAGTCAGAAAATCTCTGTGTGCCAAACAGGGATTTTTATCTCATCGGAAACGGCAGCAATCTGCTGGTAAGTGACCAGGGATTGCGCGGTGTCGTGCTTCATTTGTCAAAGGAATACAGTCATATTGCGGTCAATGGAAATACGCTTGTGTGTGAGGCTGGCTGTACACTTGCAGCGATCGCACGCAGAGCATATGAATGTGGATTGACAGGCTTCGAGTTTGCAGCAGGTATTCCCGGAAGTCTGGGCGGCGCGATTGTCATGAATGCGGGTGCCTATGATGGTGAGATGAAGCAGGTCGTAAAGAGCGTGAGATTGATGACACCGGACGCTGAGATTATCGAAAAAAGTGCAGAAGAAATGCATTTTTCATACAGGCACAGTATTTTGAAGGAGCAGGAGCTGATCGTACTTGATGTCACGATCGAGCTCTCGCCTGGCGATCAGACCAAAATCAGGGAAAAGATGGATGAGCTGGCGTTTAAGCGGCGCGATAAACAGCCCCTGGAATATCCAAGTGCAGGCTCTACCTTCAAACGACCAGAAGGATACTTTGCGGCAAAGCTGATTGATGACGCAGGGCTTCGTGGATTTTCGATTGGCGGTGCGCAGGTATCTGAGAAACACTGCGGTTTTGTGATCAATAAGGGAAATGCAACTGCTTCTGACATCTATGCACTGATTTGCGAGATACAAAAAAGAGTAAAAGAATCGTCAGGTGTCATGATTGAACCTGAGGTCATTTTGCTGGGAGACTTTTAGAAAAATATGAGATGAGAAAGGGCTGATAGGGATGAGATTTGTAATCGTTACTGGTATGAGCGGCGGCGGAAAAGCGACTGCTATGAAGATGCTTGAGGACGCCGGATATTATTGTGCAGACAATATGCCTGTACCACTGATTGAAAAATTCATGGAGCTTCTTGCCATGCCTGATAACGGAATACAAAAGGTGGCTCTTGGACTGGATGTCAGGGCAGACCAGTCCTTTGAGGATGTCAATCAGCTTGTGGCACGTTTGCGGGTGACGTATAAGTTTGAGATTCTGTTTCTTGAGGCGGCAGATAATGTACTGTTAAAGCGCTACAAAGAGTCAAGACGTGTCCATCCGTTGTCCCTTGACGGTGATCTTATGAGTGGAATCACAAGGGAGAGAGCACTGCTTGCGAGTATCAAGCAGGCAGCAGACTATGTCATTGACACGACAAATCTTCTCACGCGTGAGCTGAAGGCAGAGCTCGACAGAATCTTTGTCAGCAATCAGGCTTATAACAGTCTGATGGTCAATGTCATGTCCTTTGGCTTTAAGCATGGCATCCCACAGGATGCAGACCTTGTTTTCGACGTGCGCTTTCTGCCCAATCCCTTTTATATCGATGAGATGAAGCAGAAAACGGGACTTGACAGAGAGGTTCAGGATTATGTGATGAGCTTTGAAGAGGCTCATGTATTTCTGGACAAGCTGACAGATATGATCAAATTCCTCATACCAAACTATATCAAAGAAGGAAAATATCAGCTCGTCATAGCGATCGGTTGTACAGGCGGACAGCACCGCAGTGTGACGCTTGCAGGGGAACTGTACAACAGACTGAAGGATAAAGGAGATTACGGGCTGACGCTTCGTCATCGGGATGCAAAATAAAAGTAGGTGTTTGAATGTCATTTTCAGGAGAAGTAAAGGAGGAGCTTGTAAGGCTTGAGATTACGGCAAGGCACTGCCAGATTGCAGAGCTTGCGGCAATCCTTGTGTATTCCGGAGCCATAAGGGTATCGGAGACAGGAAAGGAAGTCATCGACCTTCAGTCAGATACGCCGTTTATGGCGGGAAGGTGCCTTGCGCTCCTAAAAAAGTTATTCCAGATCAAGGAAGAGCGCTTCATTGATGAGCAGAATCCAAACAGTCTGCATATCGACAACAATGGCGAGCTGCCTGCTGAAAAAATACTGCAGACGATCAAATATGTGCAGGGCGATACCCTTGTGAACCCCTTGGTGATCAAAAGTCTGTGTTGCAAACGGGCATACATCAGAGGAACATTTCTAAGCATTGGTTCTATGAGCAATCCCGAAAAGGGGTATCATCTGGAATTTGTATGCAACGATCTGGAGCAGGCAAAACAGCTCGTCGACACCCTGCTCATTTACGAGATCAAAGCAAAGATCGTGGCAAGGAAGAAATATCAGGTTGTTTATATCAAGGAAAGCGAAGAGATCGTAGAGCTTCTGAATGTGACAGGAGCTCATATTTCATTGATGAATCTGGAAAATCTGCGTATATTAAAGGATATGCGCAACTCCATCAACAGAAGGGTGAACTGTGAGGCCGCAAACATTACCAAGACAGTAAATGCGGCAACAAAACAGATCGAGGATATACAGTATATCAAAGAACATTATGGATTTGATAATCTTGCGGAAAATCTGCGCCAGATGGCAGAGCTTAGGCTTGATTACCCGGATGCGACGTTAAAAGAGCTGGGACAGTATCTGACGCCGCCGGTGGGGAAGTCAGGAGTCAATCACAGATTGCGCAAGCTTAGTGAGCTGGCAGAAGCCTTGCGAAAAGGTAACTGAATCATTACGAGAAAGGAATGACGAAATATGAGCAGGAAAGCACTATTTATCGTGAATCCACATTCGGGTAAGGGCCTGATCAAAAATCATCTGTTGGAGATCATTGATGTGATGACGAAGGCTGACTATGAAGTGACAGTCTACACGACGCAGAGTCAGAAAGATGCAGTGAGAGTCATGCGAGAACGCAAGAAACGCTATGAGCTTGTGGTGTGCAGTGGTGGTGATGGCACATTGGATGAGATCGTCACAGGTATGATCCAGTCCGGCTTTCAGACGACCATAGGCTATATCCCCTCCGGAAGCACCAACGACTTTGCAATCAGTCTGGGCATCCCTTCCAGCATGAAAAGAGCGGCGGAGATCGTGATTGGTGGAAAGGTGTTTCCTTGTGATGTGGGACGTTTTAACGATGATGTATTTGTGTATATTGCGGCATTTGGGCTGTTTACGGAGGTTTCCTATGGGACACCGCAGGAAATGAAAAATGCGCTCGGTCACATGGCATATATTCTTGAAGGCATGAAACACCTCCAGAACATTAAGTCCTATCGCTTAAAAGTGACATACGTGTCAGAAAACGGTGAGGAGAGAAGTATAGAGGATGACTTCATTTTTGGCATGGTCACAAACACATATTCTGTAGGCGGCTTCAAAAGTATTGCCGGCAATGTTTTTAAGGGAGAGGTTGCGCTTAACGATGGACTTTTTGAGGTGACACTCATCAAGGTTCCGCGAAATCCCATCGAGCTGAATTCCATACTGGCTGCGCTGGCAGTCCAGAATATTGACACCGACTATATGTACAGCTTCAAATCGGGAAGACTGATGGTCGAGTCCGAGGAGGAAGTGGCATGGACACTTGACGGTGAGTATGGAGGACACCACAGGCAGGTCGAGCTTCGCAATGAAAGAGAAGCCATGGACATTATGGTAAAAAATAACAAAGGACATTGATTTGACATATGAAAAAAGGCTTTAAATGGACATATATTGTATTGATTCTATGCATGATCGCTGCAATCGGCATCACAGTTTACAGGAATCTGGCGTATCGCTATGAGATGCAGGGAGATGTCGTTGACTTATCTGCATGCTATGCGGGAGCAACGGGATATGATGTCAGTGATGCATCGGATGCAAATGGCAGATGCTTTACCATGAGTGGTGAGGACCCGCAGTTTTTACTTTCTTCTGCCGAAGGCGGTATTGGCGGAACCATCGGTGGCATTGCGCTGACGTTTGGCGATGTGTGGTCTGACAGCGAGCCACTTCCGGTACAGGTGTTTTATGCAGGCGTTGGGGAGAGCTTTACGGAAAAGCACTCCGTAAAGAGCGCACTGCACATCGGACAACAGCGGTTGCTGATTCCCATACCACTTGGCGAATATATGCTTCTGCGCTTTGACATCGACGGCGATTTTAAACTCAAGGCAATCGAGGGCTGCAGTGGCAAAATGAAAGCAACTGCCTACGTGTCAGAGGAAACAGTCATCCATTGTCTGTGGTATATTCCGGCAATTATCATTGGATTTTGTCTGATCTATTGGGCACATTCCGTGCGGATGAAGGAAAGTGGACTCCGTGGGGGACAATATGTCAGGACGATCTTTTTCGGCGCGGAGCCTTCTAAAGACAGAGAAGTGTATCTTGATTATCTGCGGATTCTTGCAGCGGTGTTTGTAATACTGGCGCATGCCTGCTCTCCAATGGTCGATCTTGCTGATGCCAATTGGAAGCGTCTGGTGCTTGTCTGTGGACTCAGTCTTGGTCTGACCTGCAATCTGCTGTACGTGATGCTGTCAGGCACATTGCTTCTGGGGGCAAAGAGCAGACAGGACGAGGGCGTGCTTCCCTTTTACATCAGAAGAGCGTCGAAGGTGATCATCCCGTTAATTGCCTATTATCTATTACTTCTGTCTTTAAATGATGAAGTGGGATTTCTGCCTCCCAAAAATCTTGGAGCAGCATTTAAGAGAATTGTCACAGGGGCGCCTGATGTAGGACCGCATCTGTGGCTGATCTATACGATTGTGGCGCTGTATCTCGTGACACCGTTTCTGCGCGTGATGATGCAGCATTTAAGTGACAGGATGATCTTTTCGCTGGCGGCAGTCATCCTGGTGCTTAATATTTTGACCAATTATCTGCCGCTATTTGGCATGACCTTTGGCGCGAGCACGTTTCTGGCAGGCTGGGAGGGCGTATTTTTGCTCGGATATATCATGACAAGGCAAAATGAGCTTTCCGGTGCGGCAAAGCGAAATAAAGCGCTGCTTATTGCGGCAGTGGCAGCGTATGCCATCACTGTGGGAGTTGTATATCATGACTCTGATCAGATGAACTATGTGTACAACAACGCATCGACCATGGTCATCATTTCCTGTGGAATCTTTGCGTTATTTTTACAAAATAAGGATAAATTTACAGGAAGATCCAATCTGTTTGTCAGGCTCTGTTCCAAGTACAGCTATTCCATTATCCTGATCCACTGGTATGCACTGTTTGTAGTTGTGCAGGGAAGATTTCATATCACAGCGCTGCGTTTTGGATGTATTGGCGGTATCATCGCTTCTGTAGTGCTGACCTTTGTGGTGTGCACGATCCTATCCATTGTGTTTGATAACACCGTAGTGATCGTGTGCAATGTGCTTTTTGATAAGCTTTCGGCAGGGCTGCTTTCGCTTACGAATAAAAATAGAGAAAAAGCATAAAATAAATACCAAAATACCACGGGATGACTGGATATGAAAAAGATCGCAGGAGTGCTGGCATTCATCATATGTCTGCCACTGATCGGAACGATATTTGTAAAGCCAGAGCGTGACAGGTGGGAAGAACCAGAAAATGACATAAGTGTCATAAATGAGAGCTTTCAGGTCGTGGTTCATGAGAAGATTGGAACGTTTACCTATCTCCCGGAGGAGCTTACCGGACTTCTGATGTACAGAGTGGTGCCAAAGGATATCGTGTTTGGCGGTTCGGAGGACTTTATTGCAGGAGAAGGGACGGCATATGATCCGGAACAGGAGTATCTCAAAGCACTGGCCATTGTCTGTCGCAGCAACCTTGTGTCTATGTGGGAGGACTGCGGATCTTGCGAGGTGTTTGATTTCGACAAAATGGGACTGGAGCTTCCTTATTTTTACAAAATATACCATATGGCGGTCCAGGGCAGTGAAGCGGGCATCAGATTCAATGAAATCAAAAGGGCAGCTACTGCCACATATGGAGCTGTGATTACGAAAGAAGATCAGGTAAT
>JAFOYD010000129.1 GCA_017391545.1 Lachnospiraceae bacterium | reverse complement strand
GACAGGGATTCCTTACGTGATCACAGAGCACGCCACGATGTTTCAGCTTCACCCGGAAAGCATCAGTCAGAAAAATGACAGATACATCAGGGAAGCCTTTCAGAATGCAGACAGTGTGATTTGTGTCAGCAATGCTTTTCGTGAGGTGTTATCTGTGTACCGAAGCAAAGACGAGATACAGGTCATCGGAAATGTGGTCGACTGTTCGGCATTTCGGGTCGATGGGGAGACACAGAAAAAGGATAAAGACAGCTTTCAGTTTCTGACGGTCTGCTACATGCAGACGGAGGATCAGCTGCGCAAAAAGGGAATCGATATCCTGTTAAAAGCATGGAAAAAGGTACAGGAGCAGTTTCCAAATGCAAGGCTTGTGATTGGTGGAGGTGGACAGGCAGCCTCAAAAGCGGTAGAATGGTGTAAAGCGTGCGGCGTGTCAGAGACCGTGACCTTTGCCGGAGCACTTGACAGAGCAGAGGTCATCAGGCAGATGCAGAATTGTGACTGTTTTGTCCTTCCGAGCAGATACGAGACATTTGGAGTCGTATATATCGAAGCAATGGCATGTGGAAAGCCAGTGATTGCAGCAGCAAATGGTGGGCCGGATGACTTTATCTCCAAGGAGAATGGCATGCTTGTACCGGTGGAGAATATTGATGCACTTGCTGATGCAATGCTTCGTATGATTGAAACAGGAAAAAACTATCAGCCGGATAAAATACGGGATTCTATTCAGAAATTCAGTGCGCCGTCAATCGCAGCACAGCTGACAGCAATTTATCAGAAGATATTGACTTCGAAAGGATAATGGAGGTTATCTATGCAGGAAATACTGGTATCCGTGATTACACCATGCTACAATAGTGGGAAGACAATCGAAAAAACGTTGGAATGTATTGAAAATCAGACTTATCACAATATCGAATATATTATTGTTGACGGTGGCTCGACAGATGAGACACTCGAAATCATAGAAAAGCACAGAAAAAGATTACCGGAACGATTCAGACTGATTTCAGAGAAGGACAGTGGAATCTACGATGCGATGAATAAGGGCATCGGCTTGGCAACAGGACAGCTGATCGGGATTGTGAACAGTGATGACTGGTATGAAAAGGATACCGTAGAGCAGGCAGTCGCTCACTATCAGGGCAATCCGTATGAGGTCATCTACGGTATGCAGAGAACCTACTTAAATGGCAGGGAAAAGGCAACCTTTATCTATCACCATGATTTCCTGCCACAGCAGATGATCACCCATCCGACCTGTTTTGTCACGGCGGACACATACAGAGATTTTGGAACATTTGACCTGCAGTACCGTTCTGCGGCAGATTACGATTTGATGTTAAGATACTTTGAGAGCAAAAAGGTCGTCTTTACGCCGGTGATGCGCATCCTGTCAAACTTTCAGCTTGGCGGTATGTCAAGCAGCCAGACAGGCGTACTCGAAAATGCAACGATTCGCTATAGACGGGGATATTTATCCAAAAGCAGATATTGGTTCATCATGGTAAAGAGCCATTTATATGAACTCGTACACAGATAAGAGCAAAAGGAGGTACGGCTGATGAAGCTTGCAGTTATATCACTAAATACAGAGTCAAAGAATATCAGCCAGTACTATAATTCGCAGGCAGAGGGCATGGCAAAGGCGTTTGCGCAGAAGGGGCATGATGTGATCGTGTATCATCTGGTGCCGGATTTAGAACAGGATGAGGAACGGGCAAAACGCGATGGCATCGAAGTGATTTCTCAGAAGTGCAGGCACATTGGAAAGCATGCACTTCCTGATTTAGACAGACTTTCCAAGGATAGGGACTGCTATATCACGGCATCCGACAATTATATTGTGTTCGGGCGGTTCTATCAGTGGTGTAGCAGGAATCATATTTTGTGCATGCCTTATATCGGAGTGGCGCACAGCAATAATGTCACCGCATGGAAAAGATGGCTGGTAGATCTGTTCTGCAATAATGTGAAGTATTACAAAAGGATTCCGACGATTGTGAAAAGTCCTGAGCTTGCAGCGTATTTGCAGGACAAAGGTGCGAAGCAAATTGAAATCGTTCCGGTCGGACTTGACGAGACACTTTTAAAAGCAGATTATGCTTCCTATGACATTGTTGATTTGAGAAAAAAATGGGGCTATGATACAGGCGACAGGGTATTGCTGTATGTGGGGCGCATGCGCGCAGAAAAGCATCCGGTCAGGATTGTGGAGCTATTTTACGAACTTCTCAGGAAAGATAGCAGCCTCAAACTTCTGATGGTAGGTGAAGGCGAGCTTTTGGAAGCTGTGGAAGGCAAAATCGCAGAGCTGAATCTTCAGGATACAGTTACGATTCACAGGAAGGTGCCAAATCATCAGATGTGGGAGCTTTACAGGCTGTCAGACTGCTATCTCAATTACTGTGCGACAGAAATCTTTGGCATGGCGATTCTTGAGGCTATGTATTATGAAAATGTTGTCGTGGCACTGGAAGCGCCAGGGCCGTCATACATCATCGAAAATGGCATTTCCGGATATGTGTGCAAAACCGAAGAGGAACTCTCAGACAGGATCTTACATGCAGACAGAAAGAAGTTTGGAGCTGTGGCAAGAAAACGCGTAACAGACAACTTTGTCTGGAGCCGTTCGACAGAGCGCATGCTTGAAATCATAAAGGAACACTTATAACAAGGGTTTGGCAGAAAGGTGTGGACAAAATGCAGATCAAGTGTAATGTACTGGACAGACAGTTTCAGATGTATCAGCAGGAGTATGAGGAGGCTGCACTGCGCGTCCTCCGATCAGGCTGGTATGTACTTGGAAACGAAGTAAAGCAGTTCGAGGAGGAGTTTGCTGCTTTCACAGGAAGAAAATACTGCGTCGGCCTTAATTCAGGTCTTGATGCACTGATCATGTCAGTGCGGGCTCTGGGAATCGGAAAAGGCGATGAGGTCATCGTACAGGCAAATACTTATATCGCTACTGTGCTTGGTATTACCGAAAATGGTGCGACACCTGTATTTGTCGAGCCGGATGCGTATT
>JAFOYD010000128.1 GCA_017391545.1 Lachnospiraceae bacterium | reverse complement strand
CCGCTCATCCCTCAAAACGGGGTACAGGTGCCCAGTCCGACTCTTCTATACCCCGACTCCCTCTGAATCCGGGGTACAGGTGCCCAGTCCGACTCTTCCATACCCCGCTCATCCATCAATCCGGGGTCATATATCACGTAAAATCACTTACTTTTACCTCCATGTATCTATGGTATATTCTCCATCTTTAATATGAATCATAATGGCTCCTGTGTCCTTTGTCATAAGTATTTCACTTCCTGCATTTCTAAAGTTTTGTATCGCCTCCGCGTGCGGGTGCCCGTAGCTGTTGTCCTCCCCACAGGATATCACCGCAAAATGTGGCTTCGCTTCATTAATCAGCTCCTCCGTGTTCGATGACCTTGATCCATGATGTGCTGCTTTGTACAGATCAATTCCTGCATTCGTCCTGCTTTTTGCAAGTTCGTCCGCCACAGCATACTCTCCGTCTGCCTCCACATCTCCCGTAAGAAGCGCCACAAAGCTGTCTCCATCCTTGCTATCCTTGATGGAAAGCTTCATAACGAGCGAGCATGCATTGTGCGATGCTGCCTGATATCCGTCTGCAGGATGTAGCACCTCAAATTCCATTTGGTATGCACGCACGCTGTCACCTGCCTTCAGTCGGTATACTGGAACTTCTCTTGCCAGGCACAGCTCTGTCAGCCGCTCATATGCCTCATCTTCCGGTACCGCATCCGATATACATACCCTGCCAATCACAATGCCCGTATCCTCCTCCAGCATCTCCATGACACCAGATATATGATCTCTGTCAAGATGCGTCAGAAACACAGCATCCAGTCTTGACACACCCATGTACTTCAGATATGGCACGATCGTATAAGTTCCAACTTTCTCCTGTGATGTGCTTCCTCCATCGATCAGAAAGTGTTCTCCCTTTGCACTTTCCACCCAGATACACTCTCCCTGTCCCACATCCAGGAACGTTATGGCTGCACCATCAACAGGAGCGTTGCTGACAAACAGGACTGCTGACACAATAATGACCGCTTTGAGTCCAAACGGCAGTCCCTTGTCCGCACCCGCTTTCCCACTTGCACTGCGCTTTGACAGATTCCTGACATAACGGTTCGTCCCATAGAGCAATAAAATCAGTGCAAAATATACACAGATACGCCAACCGTCAGGTCTGCCCACAATCCAGTCTGCAAACGGGAGCTTTAACGATGCCGTACACAGCCACTCAAAACCTGACAATAAAAACTGGCACACCAGTCCCGCAATTTTTGCTGCGCCGAGTCCTGCCATAAAAGGCAGACTGCCAAATACAAGGCACAAAATCCCTGCTGTCATCACGAGTGTCATGGCAGGTATGATAATCAGATTGAGCAGGAACGAGTAGACAGGAAATTCGTAATATGCACACAGCATGATCGGAAACTGTACCAGAAAAATACAAAGACTTCCGCATAAAGCTGACTTGATTTTGTGAGCAAGCCTCAATTTCATGGATCGTTTCATTTCATCAATCCTGTCCACCCTGATAACCTCCGACAGGCATCCCACGCCAAGAATCGCACCAAATGAGAGCAGAAAACCAGTGTGATACAGATACAACGGCTGCTCGATTAAGATCATCACTGCTGCCATCGCCAGTGATGTGAGCACATCATACGTTCTCCCAACCACACGAGATAGCATACGCATAATAAACATAAACACTGCCCTGTACGCAGAACTGCTCATGCCCACCATATCACCATAGGCAATCATCATGCAGATGGGCAGGCAAAGACTGATCAGCCTGGAAAGCTGCATTTTGCGAAGTAACTTATAAAGCCCCATGCCCAACAGGGTGATATGGAGTCCCGATATCGCAAACACATGCGCGATGCCACTTCTCTGAAATAGCTGCTTACTATCCTCATCAAGTCCCGCTTTGTTTCCAAGCACCATCGCCTTCATAACAGAGGCAGTCTTTGCGGGAAGAACCTGATCATAGATTCCCTCGAAGAAACACTTGATCTCATAAAGTATTTCCTGATACACGGAATAATCACTGCTCTCCCATAACACTTTTGCGTCATACAGTCTGTAGTCTGTACCAATTATCCGATAGTAGCTTCGCGCATCAAATTCTCCGGGATTTCGTGCTTCCCTAAAATACGATACCTTCCCCTCAACAGCGATTCTGCTGCCGAGTCTTGGCTCAGTTCTATGCTCATCTGCCTCTATGTAACATTGGACTCCACATCGGTTCTCTTTTTGATTGTTCTTTTCATTGCTGTTTAATTGACTGACCTGTTTCAGACAGAGTATCAGAGTTCCCTCTTTGTACTCCTTTTGAGATATTTCTCCCAGAAGTGTGACCCGCTTCCCCTCCTCCGGGATATCCACCATATAGGACAGCGGGCCAAACTTTAGAAATAAGAACACAGTTGCCACAAATGCTGCACAAACACAGCACAGTGGTCTCTTCATTTTTTCATCCTCTTTTTCAATTTAATTTACCAGTGACAAATCCCTTCCAAAAAGCGTCGAAAGTTCGTATTTGTCCCTGAACTTTCCATCCTTATTGCCCTCTATGGAAATCTGCACCTTATTGATGTTGCTAAGCTCCACAAGTGAATTGACAATTGAATAGATCGTCACATCCGTAGTCACATTATTGACCGCTGTGATCAGGGCATTGTCAAAGGTAAGATAGCATACGCCATCCTTTACGGTAATATTGATGAGTTTGGTCGCAGGATTAATTGTCGGATATGTCTCATCACCGACCGGTCCCCTGATCAGCTGTTCTACGACCAGCTTTTCCATCGGAACATTGGATATATCTGCATTGTGCGCCAGCTCTCTGTTCACTGCAATCAGCCCATCTCCCGACTCATTTGCAAAATACAGCTTCAGTGTCACCGTGCTGTCCTTTGTCTCAATCTGTGTACCGGCATTGTCCACGAACATGTCTGCTGTCATGATGCCGACTGCATTTCCTGATACATCCGTCAGAGGTTCTCCATTGACTGTAATCATGACATAGCTGACTCCCGGTATGTTTGTCAGACTTCTGACCAAGGCCGCCCTGGTCAGCACCTCTGTCGTCTTGGGAAGTTCCTTGTACTTCTCGCCAAGTGATACAGTCACCTGCTCTCCTTCCAAAGAATACGTAATGATATTGATTCCACTTGTGAGCGTAGCACGCAGCTCCTTGTTGTCAGGTACCGAGCAAAGAAGCGTGAGTACCTCGACAATCTTCTCTTTGGTATCACTTCCCTTGAGATAATGTGTCTCCGTCACAAGCTTTGTCTCTTTTTTGTTAATATATGAAATATCCACAGGCATCCCCTGCTCCTTACCACCTGCACATCCTGCCAGTATCATGACGGTCATGCACAGTACCAGACACAGGTACACACTGTTTGCGAATTTAAGTTTCATAATGATCGCTATGCCTTTCCGTAGTTTCCTGCTATTGTGAGATATAGGTCAACGGTATCTTCACAGTAAAGGTTGTCCCTTTCCCTTCCTCACTGTTCACAGTAATCGAGCCTCTGTGCATCAAGACAGCATTTCTGGTGATTGCAAGACCTAACCCTGTTCCGCCAATCTCCCTTGAGTGGGATTTGTCCACCCTGTAAAAGCGTTCATAGATATGCTCGATCGATTCCTGCGGAATTCCGATACCGGAATCAGAAACCGTAACTGTAAAGCACTGATAATCCGCGTCAAGGACTACCTTTACCCATCCACCTTTGTTGTTGTACTTGATCGCATTCTCTACCAGATTGGACAATGCAAGTGTAAGCTTCACCTCATCCACCTCAGCGCTTACTGGTCTGCAGCTTTCAAAGATCAGTTTGACATCAGCACGTATTGCCAATGGTCCCAGACGCTTTAGCAGCAGCTCCAGCAAGGAATTGATATCAATGAGCTCAACGTTCATATCAGGAGAAGTCCTTGTCATCTTCACAAGGGACAGCAAATCGGTAATGATCTTGTTTTCACGATCGATTTCCTCCGCAATATCCGTCATAAATTCACGGTACATCTCAACAGGAACATCCTCCTGCGTAAGAAGGGAATCTGCCAGTACCTTCATCGAGGCAAGTGGTGTCTTTAACTCATGTGACACATTGGCGACAAACTCCTGCCTTGAGTCATCAAGCACCTTCATTCTCAGCATCATTTGATTAAACGCATCACCGATATGTTCCGTCTCAATATAATCGGTCACATTGATCTGTTCATCTGTAAAGCCGTTCTTGACCTCGTTAATAGCATCCGTGATTTTCTCAAAGGGCTTGAACATCTTACGGCTGATAAAATAATCGATGCCAAATACAACCACTAAAGCCAGTATTTCCAGCAAGAAAAGTCTGCCCTGTATATACTCATAGCCACTCATGATACTGTCCGTGGAGACACTTGTCAGCATAACACCTACGATGCGTGCCTTGTCCTCGAGCTTCTCCTCGATCGGCACGACGATCTCAATGTAACCCTTCTCCTCAAGGTGATTGGATGCCCCCTCACCCTTAAAGCATTTGACAATATCCTCTGATATGATTGTCTTTCCCTCACTTATGCCATAGGTATCTTTGATAATCTTCATATTGCTGTCTATGATCAGCACACGGCCATCATAGAGATTTGACAACTGTGCAAGCTCTGCATTTACCACTTCATTGCTGTTATCAAGCAGATAATTGTATGTGATCAGATGATCTGCTATGATCTTTACCTGTGTCTGGACCTCTGTTGTCCGCACCGATACCGTATTATCCAGATACCGCTCAAGTGTGCCAAAGTGAAGCATCACACAGGGAATGATTCCAGCTACCATGATGATACAGAATATTCTCGTTTTGAGGCTTCTAAAACTCTTAAAAAGCTTTGCCTTTTTGATATTTTCCCATAGCTTTGCCACTTGTTTCTCCTCAGTTATACTGCCTTATAATAGTATCCCACGCCCCACTTGGTATGAACATATTTCGGTTCACTTGGATTTGCCTCGATCTTCTCACGCAGTCTCCTGATATGTACATCAACAGTCCGCACATCTCCGGGGTAATCAACGCCCCACACGATATCCAACAGGTTATCACGGCTATAGACTTTATTGGGGTTGAGCACCAACAGCTCAAGAACATCAAACTCCTTGGCTGTCAGATTGACCTCCTTTTCACCGACATACAGACGTCTTCCCTCACAATCAAGTTTTAATTCTCCTGCTTCTATGAACTGATTCTTTCTGCCTGAATCTCCCTTTGACTTCCCACTGGTTCTCCTGATGATCGCCTTGATTCTCGCCTTGACCTCAAGGATGTTGAAAGGTTTCGTGATATAATCGTCTGCACCATATTCAAGTCCCAAAATCTTGTCCATATCTTCTCCCTTTGCCGTGAGCATGATAATCGGAACGTCCGAAAATTCTCTGATCTGCTGGCAGACCTCCAATCCTGTCAGCTTGGGGAGCATGATATCAAGCAGTATGATATCATATTTATTATTCTGCGCCTTCACAAGCGCTTCTTCACCATCGTATGCACAGTCAACTTCCATATCATCCTGTTCTAAGCTAAAGCGCAGTCCTTTTACGATTAATTTTTCGTCATCTACCACTAAAACCCTTTTTCCCATTGATTTCCAATCTCCCTCATCATCTTTCTATTTCTGAAATTCTCTACACTGTAATTTGATCCTTTATTTTAGAAAAAAGTCCATCCTTGATGCCGTCTACCTGTTTGATATCCTCAATACAGCGAAAGGCTCCATTTGCCTCCCGATAAGCAATGATTGCCTGTGCCCGGCTTTCACCGATTCCTGACACAGTTGTCAGTTCTGCCAGTGTAGCCGTATTAATATTGACAAGCCCCGGTGTCTGTGTGCACTGACTGTCAGTGGGCATATGCGGCATTGCCGCCATCTCCTCTTTCGTCAGAATCAGTACCTGCTCACCATCCGACAACTCGCGCGCCATATTCAGGCATGTGCCATCTGCATTGTCTGTCAGTCCTCCTGCACAATCCACTGCTTCATACAGGCGGCTTCCCGGCTCCAGCTGATAGACACCCGGATTGACAACCGCACCACACACATGCACGAACAGCATCTCTGATGTTTGTGTCTCATTCATAATTTCTGACATACTTGTCATATTTTCACCTGACAAATCTGTGCATGATCCTTCCTCATCGGAAAGACTGATAACGATGTCACCTTCGCTGCTGTCTGCGCCACAGCCACATAAGAGTGCCAGACAGCATAGCACTGCAAAGAATTGTCTTTTTCTGAAATTCTTACTGTCTTTTTCCATTCGATATAGCATACTCCTTTTCCAAGGCCCCTCTATGCATATCTAAAGCTATTTTATGCTAAATCTGTCTTTTACACAAGTGCTATTTTTTACATTTTACTCCCAAAAATCTGGCAAGGATCCGTTTTAACTCATCCACATCGATCGGTTTTGTGAGGAAATCATCAAATCCTTCTTTTAGCATTTCCTCACGCACACCTGTCACCGCGTTTGCAGTGAGCAATACGATTGGAATATCACACAGATTTCCTCCGAGCTCCCTGATCTTTTTCATTGTCTCTACGCCATCCATCTCCGGCATCATATGGTCCATAAAAATCATCTCGTACTGTTCGTCATTCTTTAAAAGCTGCAGACATTCATATCCTGACATGGCCGTCTTTGTCTGCATCCCCAAAAGCTCCATAATACCGGATGCAACATCGCAGTTGAGCTCATTATCGTCCACGATGAGAATCCTGCCACTGTTGATTTCCAGTTCATCTGGTTCTTCTACACACTCACCAAACTTTGTACTTTTCTCATCATATCCCATCTCCTGCCATATGTTCACGATAAATTTCGTGCCCTTGCCATATTCGCTCTCGAAAGAAACGTCTCCTCCCATCATATCAGCAAAGCTCTTGACGATCGACAATCCCAGTCCGCTTCCTTCAATCGTATAGTTTTTTGTCTCATCAAGGCGCTCAAACTTTGCAAATACCTTTGGATAATCTTCCTCCTTTATGCCGATGCCGGTATCCTCCACCTCAATATTGAGAAGCACTCTGTTCTCCTCAATATCCTTAAGACGCACCCGCAACGTGACACTGCCCTCTTTCGTGTATTTAAGGCCATTATTGATCAGGTTCGTCATGATTTCCTGAACTTTTACTCTGTCTCCGTAAAGATACTCCGGTATCTCATCATCCACCTGTACCATAAAGGCAAGCTCTGCCTTTCCCGCCTGTGCCTCCATCATGGAACGCAGCTCATCAATCAGCTTGCCAAAACGATAGTTCACTTTTACAGTCTCCATCTTGCCCGTTTCAATCTTGGAAATATCAAGGATCTCATTGATCAGATGAAGCAGCGTATGGGACGATTCTTTAATATTTCTGATATATCCATGTATGATCGTTTGATCATTTGTCCGCAGCGCCATCTCCGCATATCCGACGATGGAATTCATGGGCGTTCGGATTTCATGTGACATATGGGCCTAAAAATCCGTCTTCGCCTGATTTGCCTTTTCTGAGCTTTCCTTGAGTTTTATCATCTCATTGGTATATTTGTCAATAAAGGACATGTCAAAGATCCATGCAATATATCCCTGGACATCCTCACTTCTAACATCACGCTTGATTTCTGAGATTCGAATTTCATAATGTTTTCCATCCAGTTCATAGATGGTTTCTTTCTCATTAATCAGTTCCTCCAGATTAATGTCGCCGCTTGTCTGAACAATTCTCTTAAAAAGCGCATCTGCAACCGGGTTCGCATACAGGACAGTGCTTCCCGTATTGTCCACTACCACCAGTCCATCCTTTGTATCTTCAATGATTCGTTCCTGTGCAAGCTCAATCGTGTCCAGAAGCCCATACTTTTCCACTGCCAGCAAAAAGCATACCTCTGACATCGTTATGGCAAGCGTAGCAGGATCGAAATAAACAGGCTGAAAGATCAAAAACACTTCCGCTGCCAGCATTGGCATTGCCACTGCCAGAAAGATGAGATTCATACGCATCTTTGCGATCCGTGATCCACGTTTTCGCTCCTTCGCAGCAATGATTACATAGATGATGGCAGCCAAAAACAGCAGACCAATCCATACAAAATACAATGGTCCTTTTCCCAGGATCATGGCTGCCCTGCCATCCGGCCTGATCTCATAGTCAAAGCTGCTGTAATACAGCCTGTGACGTTCGCAGCACATAACAGAAATCAGAACCAGCGTATTTGTAATTGCAAGAAAATGGATTAGTTTCTTTGAGACTTTCACACTGCTGTAACCGCTCACGAACAGAAGTCCAAAAGTCATGATGTAGCACTTTCCGATATAGGCCACCTTGATCGCCACCATCGCTTCCTCGGGCGAATTTGAAAATACCTCTAATACATTTCCGACTGTAGCAATCAGACCGCACAGACATGTCATCAGGAGATTCTGCTGATTTTTTGAGGATTTTCCCTGTAATACGATCACGCAGCAGCTGAAACTGATCATCATTCCAATCAATTCAAATAATTTATAAAATGTACTCATATGCACCTCTTAACACAAAAATGATTATCAAAATGATTGTATCATATTTTCAGAATATTTAGAAGTTTTTATCTTTCTTTTTTACAATATTATTTTTAGTTGTAAAAAGTAATAATTTAGTGCTATTATATAGATAAGGTAACAAACAAATAGAAAGAGAGATTTTGCGTATGACATTATTCAGTGAAGCATTTATGGAATTCTTCAAGGCAATTCCCGACAATAGCGCCTCTGTCGAAGAACTTTCCGGATATATCATCAAAGCATTTCACCCAGTTGCCGACGCACTCGGCATAGGGAAGCTTGAAATCACCCTGAACAGTCCCGCAAATGCGTATCAGTCCCCGATCAGGAATAGTACTCTACTGTTGTATCACTATCGGGAAGGTTATTCCGACAATGACATAAAAGATCAGTTTATCACTGGTGGAGGTGGTGAAGCCACGCTACGCACTTTCCCGCGCAATGGACAGCAGTGGGATGCTGAAACTGTTGAAAGTATCCATCTGCTCGCAAAGATCATCTATATGCTCTGTGGAAAGGCACAGCTGACAAAACTGATGAATATTGCAGCTTTCACGGACGCCACGACCGGAGCGCCCAATGCGATTGGCATTACAAGATTCCTTGGCGCTCTTTGTGAAAGGGGCGCAGAAGCCGGCTATACTGCCCTCTTTGTCAATATTAAAAATTTCCGCTATATCACGCAGAGTCTTGGTCCAAAAAATGGCGACACTGTACTGAAAAAATATGTGGTACGCATCCATGATGAGTTGAAAAATGATGAGCTGTTCGGACGACTTGGTGGTGATAATTTTATTGCAATCATCAGAAATGAACATTTAGACGGATTTCTCAAATTAATCTCATCAGTGCATCTTCACATGCAGCTCAATGGCAGAATCACCACCTTCGATGTCGCAGCGCGTGCGGGAATCTATCCGATAAAGCAGGGTGACAGTGTCGGCACTGTGATGAGTAATGTTTCCATACCGATCAATATCGCCAGAGCATCGCATCACCACGACTTTATCTGGTTCCGCCCGGAAATGGCTGCACGGATTCTTCACGACAAGGAGATGTCCAACTCCCTTGCAAAAGCATTGGAGTTAAAGGAATTTGAGGTGTATTACCAGCCTAAGGTAACGCTTTCCGACAACAGTCTTTGTGGAAGCGAAGCACTTGTCCGCTGGCGGAAAGGAGACAGGCTCCTGCAGCCACACGAGTTTGTTCCCATGCTTGAACGGGAAGGTAGTATCTGTGCACTTGAGTTCTACATGCTTGACAATGTATGCCACAACATTCGTGACTGGCTCGCCAAAGGGATTGTCCCTGTGCGGACTTCTGTCAACTTCTCAAAGCTGCATCTGCACAATCAGCGTTTTGCGGAAGATGTCATAGCGGTTCTTGAACGCTATCAGATCGATGCCTCATATATTGAAATCGAGCTTACAGAGTCGAGTGGATATGAAGACTTTGATGCACTTTCCAATTTTGTAAATAAAATGCATGAATACGGTATCCATACTTCCATCGATGATTTTGGCACAGGCTACTCTTCGCTGAACCTGTTATGTGACCTTAATGTCGATGCGATCAAGCTTGACAAATCGTTTCTCTCGTCGGGCAGCGCTACGCCAACAGCAGACGGACAAAAGCCACAGAGCCGTTGTCCGAAGTCCAACACGATTGTAATCAAGACAATTATCAATCTGGCAATCGAACTTGGTCTGGAGGTCATCTGTGAAGGTGTCGAGACACCGGAACATGCACAGATGTTAAAAGATCTGGGATGTCATATGGCACAGGGTTTTCTATATGGTGCACCGCTTCCTCACGATGAATATGAAGAACGTCTGACAAAACGGGCAGGTAACTAACCTGCCCGTTTTTATCGTATTACTGTTCACTCCGTTCCAGTAACTTTATCGTTCACTATGCATTTAAAAATGCTGTATATCCTTTTACTGCCTCATAGATATCGGCCTTGCTGCTGACCTCATAAGGGGCGTGCATGTTCATCACTGCGACGCCACTGTCAATGACATCCATACCGTATTTTGCCATAATATATGCGATTGTTCCGCCCCCGCCCATATCGACCTTTCCAAGTTCTGAAAACTGATATGCGACATTAGCATCATCCATGATTTTTCTAAGCTTTGCAATATACTCTGCATTTGCATCATTGGAGCCACTCTTTCCCCTGGAACCTGTAAATTTGTTGAAGGCAAGTCCATGCGCTAAAAAGGCAGCATTCTTCTTTTCAAAAGCATTCGCATATAGCGGGTCAAACCCTGCACTCACATCTGAGGACAGCATCCTTGACCGTGAAAGGGCACGACGCACCAAGAGCTGTGAATCCTGTTCTGTCGCTGCAATCAGCTCTGCTACAGTATTTTCAAAAAAGCGCGCCTGCATGCCTGTGGCGCCCACACTTCCAATCTCCTCCTTGTCAACCAGCAGACAGCAAAGTGTGCGATCCGTAATCTGCTCTGCCATATCAAGCATGGCAAAGAGGGATGTAAATGCGCAGATTCTGTCATCCTGTCCATAAGCCAGAATCATACTTCTGTCCAGTCCTAAATCCCTTGCCTTTCCTGCTGGAACAATTTCGAGCTCTGCCGAAAGAAAATCCTCTTCCTCCATACCATATGTCTCTGAGAGGATCCGAAGCACATTGGCACGAATTGCCTCCTTCTCATCGCTGTCAAGCTCATCGGTCTGCTCCAATGGACAATTGCCAATCAGTAAATCAAGGTTTTCTCCCGTTACGACCTCTGTCGCCTTCTTCGCCATCTGCTCTCCTGCCAGGTGAATCAGAAGGTCTGTGATGACAAATACAGGGTCATCCTCCTGCTCGCCGATGCTTACCGGTACGATTGTCCCATCCTTTTTGGCAATCACACCATGCAGTGCGAGCGGAGTGGCCGTCCACTGATATTTCTTGATTCCGCCATAATAGTGTGTATCCAGATATGCAAATCCATCCTTTTCATAAAGCGGATTCTGCTTTACATCAATCCTCGGAGAATCGATATGCGCGCCCAGTATGTTCATCCCTTCTGACAAGGGCTTTCTTCCCATCTGAAAAAGGGCGATACTCTTGTTCATCTGTACCACATAAAGCTTGTCGCCGGCTTTGATCTTTTCTCCATTTTCAATCGTAGCATACAGCTCCCTGTATCCTTTCTCCTCAGCCATCGTTACTGCCAGTGTGACACATTCACGCTCTGTCTTCCCCGCATCAAGGCACTCTTTATAGCGCTCACAGATTGTATTGATCTTATTTTTGTCATCCTGGGTATATCCAGTCCAAAGATTATCCTTTTTCATTTTCATTGCTCCCTTCACCACTCGAATCTGCCAAGTAGTTCCCTTCCTACTATATCATACCATTACAACATACCACAAACACCTTTACTTTATCAACCGAATGTAAAATAATTCTATTTTTTTCTTTTTTATGACGTTTTTAACTTGATTTATCAGACAATTTTTACTAATATTAAGATATAATGCATGGAACTAGGAAAAGGGGGGAATATACACATGGCAGATGTAATCAATGAAGTCACAGTCGCTCAGATATGTAAAATAATTGATTTACTCAATCCATGTATGGATGATTATGTATATGTATATGATTTGGTAAATGATTTTTATTACATATCACCTTCCGCTACAGGACGCTTTTGCCTGCCTGCATCAACATTCCATGATGTGGTAGCAAATCATGCAAAGTTTGTATACGAGCCAGATCTTACGGCTTTACAGGATGATCTTGCTGAACTGATCGAAGGTAAAAAAGATTCTCACAATCTACATTATCGCTGGCTCTCAGTAAACCGCGAACCAATCTGGATCAACTGCCGCGGACAAGTTATTCGGCAAGACGGAAAGCCCCTGTATATGATTGGCTGCATCAACGAGACAGGTAAACGGCAGCAGGCCGACAATGTGAGTGGTCTTTTAGGAATCTCTCATCTCAAAGCTTTAATCTCCAGTGACAGTTTTACGCTGCCTGATGGGTATATGCTTCGGTTGGGGCTTGATGACTTTAAGGAGATCAACGAAAAGCTGGGAATCGAGTATGGTGATATGTTACTGAAACGCACTGCTGAGTGCATCTCAGGATGCCTGCTTCCACAGCAGCAGCTTTACCGGGCAGGCTCCGACGAATTTCTGATTGCTGATTTTAGTGGTCGTACAATAGATGAGGCTACAATCCAGTATAAGCAGATCCGTCAGTCAATTGATCAGTTTGTTGAAGATAACAATTACGAGGCAGTTTTTACAATATCTGGTGGTATTCTCCCAAACAGTTCCTGCAAAAGCTATGGCTTTAACGGTATTATGAAATTTTCCGAATTCTCACTGAACGAAGCCAAACGTGAAGGCAAGAACCACAGTAGCATATTTGATCAGGAAAAATATGAAAAATTCCTAAGACGCAGACGCCTGACACAGCTGATCCGGAAGTCGATCACCAACAATTTTGAGGGGTTTGAAGCATATCTTCAGCCACTGTTTTGTGCTAAAGACAATTCCCTGTATGGTGCAGAGGCCCTGATGCGTTTTAAGACAGAAGAGTTTGGAATGGTATCTCCCGGAGAATTTATACCTGTATTGGAAGAAAGCGGTCTTATTATACCGGTTGGCAAATGGATGCTTAATGAATCTCTGGAACTTTGCAATAGAATCCATCAGATCGATCCCTATTTCAGGATCAGCATCAACATTTCATATATACAGGTTCTCAAAAGCAACATTATCGCCGAAATCCTTACTGCAGTGACAGAACATTCCATTGTTCCTTCCACTGTTATCATTGAACTTACAGAAAGCGGTCTTGTAGCGCCTGATGCCCGCATCACAA
Source organism: Lachnospiraceae bacterium (assembly GCA_017391545.1). Classification (GTDB taxonomy): domain Bacteria; phylum Bacillota; class Clostridia; order Lachnospirales; family Lachnospiraceae; genus COE1. Next base: position 564 of record JAFOYD010000128.1, on the reverse strand, counting down.
AGCTCTGGTCGCGCATGAAAGATCAAGGCATCAAGCTTGCTCTGGATGATTTCGGTACTGGATACTCCAATTTCCATTATCTAAACGAATTAAAGCCTGATATCATCAAGATTGACAGAACCTTTACCGTCAAGGCAGTACAGAATGAATATGAATATAATCTGTTATCGCTCATCAGCAATATGGTTCACAGCATGAATCTGAAAATATGTGTCGAAGGCATTGAGACAACAGATGAACTCGGCAAGATGAAAGAGCTCCTACCGGACTATTGTCAGGGATATTTATTTGGTAAGCCCTGTCCATACGATGAATTTGTAGAAAAGTATCTTTGTCGTTAGAAGTACTTTCAATTGAAAAAAGTGTTACCATTCTTTCGTGGTAACACTTTTTTATATTCTTGTTATGATTTCTTTTTGTCTGGAAGCTGCACCAGTATGATGGCACAAAATGCAAGTGCACATCCAAACAACTCCCTGCCTGAAAGCTTCTGATGAAGAATCAGCCACCCTGCCAGCACTGAAACGACAGACTCCAGACTCAAAATCAGGGAAGCCACCGTTG
>JAFOYD010000127.1 GCA_017391545.1 Lachnospiraceae bacterium | reverse complement strand
CACAAATCTGGCTGGATGGTAGTATCAAGTGGTTCAACGATGTTCCGGATGAGAACCAGCTGGATGTTTTTCTGGTCAGAACAGATGATTACGAGAAATTAATGGAGACGAGTGATGCTTATAAAAATGGAACCGCGACTGAGGATGAATATCGGGAAGCATATGATAGCGCAAATGACAATGCATTTCGTGTATTTGGGATCTATGGCAGAGATGTAAAGGATAACAGTGCACTGTTTTCAAACAGCGATTATGGAACAAGATTTGCTTTCGCAGAGAAAATTGGAACCTTTGCTGACACAGAGTATTACTTTGTCTACAATGACACACTTCCGTCAGAGGGATATACGGATGAGGAAAATACACAAATACAGAGTCTGTTGGATTCCCTGGATGAAGTGAGGGATGGTATTGTGTTATTCCCGGCTCACGAGCATGATTATGAGGCAGAGAATGCAAAAATGATGGAGCAGGTATCGGGGATTGATCTGTCGGATTTTGAAGTCACAGACTTAAATGGAAATACAGTGACACAGGATATCTTTAAGGACTATGATATTACCATGATTAACATTTGGGCTACCTGGTGTGGTCCTTGTCGGAATGAGCTTCCGGCAATTCAGGCAGCATATGAAAAACTTCCGGAAAACGCAAATATCATATCGATCTGTCAGGATGCCGCAGAGGAGACAGATGTCGCAAATGCTATTATTAATAAAACAGGCATAGCGTTTCCTGTTTTGATACCGAATGAACAGATGAACGAGAGCGTATTATCAAATGTATCTGCATTCCCTACAACGATTTTTGTAGACAATGAGGGGCATATGATAGGAGAGCCCCAGATTGGAGTGCCTTCGGGGGCTGATGTGACACAGTTATATCTGGATCTCATTAACAGTGCGATGGGACAGTAATGATCTTATTTTCACTGACAGGGGGTGAAGAATCATGGAAAAAGGAAAGCTATGGGCAGTCAGGGGAGCAGTCATCGTACTGGCTGTCGGATGCATTGTGTTTGGTGTCATGAGGGAAGAGCAGATGGAGGTATTAAAGAAAGCGACAAGCGTCTGCCTTCAGTGCATTGGAATCGGTTAGAGGGGATGAGGACAAATGAAGAAGATGAAACATGGAACAAAAAGAGGATTTATCCAGCTGGCAGCGGCAGTGCTGCTGAACGGCTATGCCATCGGATATCGGACTGGCAAGATCTTTACTGGAAAGTCAAAAATGTTCTGCGTGCCTGTCCTGAACTGCTACTCATGTCCGGGCGCGCTGGGTGCCTGCCCGATCGGTTCCCTGCAGTCCGTTTTGAGCGGATATAAGCACAGGATCCCATTTTATGTCCTGGGAACGCTGATGCTGTTTGGCATCTTCCTCGGCAGAGTCGTGTGCGGTTTTCTGTGCCCGTTTGGGTGGTTTCAGGATCTGGTGCACAAGATGCCGATCAAAAAGATTACGGTGCCGAAGAAGCTTGACAAGGTTCTTCGCTACCTGAAATACATAATACTGGTATTGATGGTGCTGCTGCTTCCCTTCCTGATTCGCGATGAGTTTGGATTTGGAACGACCTGGTTCTGCAAGTACATATGTCCGGCAGGAACACTGGGAGCCGGTTTCCCGATGCTTACTTTGAATGAAAGTTTGAGGGCTTCCATTGGTATCCTGTTTCAATGGAAGACGTTTGTATTGATCGTGGCCGTCATTCTGTCGCTGCTCATTTACAGACCATTCTGTAAGTATCTGTGTCCGCTCGGTGCATTCTATGCACTGTTCAACAAGTTCAGTCTGTATCGTCTGACGGTCGACCAGGATCAGTGCGTGAACTGTAAGGCATGTGAAAGAGCCTGCAAGATGGGCGTGGAGGTCACAAAGAACATCAACTCACCGGAGTGTATCCGCTGCGGTGCATGTATGGACGCCTGCCCGAAAAACTGTATCCACAGGGAAAAACTGCTTCCTGTGGACAAGAGGTAATAATAAAGTGCTTTATCGTGCACTTTGATGAAAGGAGAATAGAAATGATAAAAAAAAGATTTACGAAAAAAATGCTGGCAGTGGTGCTCGGGGCATCCCTTCTTGCAGGAAGTATTCCAGGGACGGTGGTGCCTGTCCATGCGGAGGAGGAAGAAAGTCTGCCGAGTAAGCTTGATTTGAGAGACAGGGGCGTTGTCACCCCTGTGAAGGATCAGTCACCGTTTGGCACCTGCTGGGGCTTCTCGGCGATTGCTGCTGTGGAGACCTCGCTTCTGACGACACTTGGCATGACGTGTGAGGAATTTGAACAAAAATATGGTTTCCCGATGGATCTCTCGGAGCATCACCTGACGTGGTTCACAGATGCACCGATTAGTGCTACAAGTCTCGAACAGACACAGACCGGTGAGGGCTGGTATTTTGTGGAGAGTGTTGCGGACGGCGGTATGGAGAATGACAAGTCTGCACTTCGCCTGGATGGCGGCGGAATGATGTTCCAGGCAGCCAATGTCTTTGCCAGTATCATTGGACCCATCTATGAGCAAATGGCACCCTATCACAATGCGGAGAATACTGCTTACTATCTAATGGCGAATGGGAAGTACGGAGTCTTCTATCCACAGGATGCACCTGCTGATGCGATTCCTGTGCAATGGGACCCGAGGGGTGACTGGTCACTTCCGGAGGAAGACAGATTTATGGCAATTGCGCTCTTGAAAGACTCCAAGCTCCTGACAAGTCCGGCATGGTATGATGAGGAAGGTCATTATCACTATAATGAGCAGGGAACGAAGGAAATCAAGCAGGAGCTGATGGCAGGCAGGGCAGTGTCAATTGGTTTTTGTGCAGATGTTTCAAGACCAGGTGACTTTGACAAGGAAACGGCATATATTAATCTTGACACCTATGCACATTATACGTATGAGTCTGTTGCCGCCAACCACGGCGTTACAATCGTGGGATATGATGACAATTATTCGAGAGATAATTTTAATGCGGCACACAAGCCCCCCGCAGATGGTGCGTGGATTGTAAAAAACAGCTGGGGTGCAGCAGATCAGCTGTTTCCTAATCATTATAATTGGGGCGTAAATGGTTCCGGGTATTTCTATCTGTCCTACTACGACCAGACGCTTGTCGTACCTGAAACCTTTGAATTTGATCTGGCTGAAAAAGGGGTCGATTATCTGGTCAGCCAGTATGACTATCTGCCGGAAGAGGAGATGTATACGCTGACAAGTGCAAATGAAGTTGCCATGTCCAATGTGTTTACGACGGAGTACAGGGAAAAGCTGGAATCTGTTACCATCAAGACAGAGGCTGCGACTGCAACAACGGTCGATATCTATCAGCTGAACAAAGGGGCAACACAACCGACAGACGGCAAGCTCCTTTACCACACACAGCGTCAGTATGACAGCGCAGGAATCCATCGTGTGACACTGGATGAGAAGGTCGTTCTTCCAAAGAACACGCAATATTCCGTTGTTGTGACGAATCAGACTCCGGTTGTTGCAGAAGATGGCTCCGTACAGAATTACTATGCGGTTTCGACTGCATGGGGAATCAATGCAGAGGGTGTTGTTGCATTGACAGAAGCATTTGGAGAGCTTGCAAGGGATCGTTATGCACTTACTGTTGTCAATAAGGGCGAAAGCTTCCTGTACAAGGATGGAGCATGGACGGACTGGACGGATTATCTGGAGACAAATTATAATTCTGTAGTCGATAATGATCTGGATGGGGATTTCATCGATGAGGAAGTAGAAATGCGATACTTTGATTTCGATAACTTCCCAATCAAGGTGTATTCTTCAATTGTGAAATAAATGCAAAAAATCGGGTGTGGCGACACATCCGATTTTTGAAATGGAGGCGCCTATGGCAAATAAAACACTTTTAAAGAACGGTTCTGTCATCAATGTGTTTACCGGGGAAATCGAACAGGCAGATGTATTGATGGGAGACGGCAGGATACTCGGTGTCGGAGACTATGAGGACTGTGAGGCGGATGTTGTCGAGGATGTTAGCGGGAGTTATATTTGCCCGGGCTTTATTGACGGACATATTCATGTTGAAAGCACGACACTGACGCCTTATGAGCTTGCAAGGACAGTGATTCCGCATGGCACGACAGCAATTGTGGCAGATCCTCATGAGATAGCCAATGTCAGCGGAATGTCAGGAATTGCCTATATGATCGAGGCAAGCGAAGGACTTCCTATGACGGTGTACATGATGCTTCCCTCCTGTGTGCCGGCGACACCGCTCGACGAATCGGGGGCAACGCTCGAGGCAAAGGATCTAAGACCGCTGTATCAGCATCCGCGCGTGCTCGGGCTTGGCGAAATGATGAATTATCCCGGTGTGATTGCAAAGGACGAAAGGGTACTGCAAAAGATTGCAGATGCGCACACCTGCGGCAAGCTGGTAAATGGGCATGCGCCGCTGCTTTCGGGAAAGGCGCTTGACAAGTACATCGCAGCAGGCATTCAGGATGACCATGAGTGTTCCTCTGCGGAGGAGGCAAAGGAGCGCATCCGCAAAGGGCAGTGGGTGATGATCCGCGAGGGAACTGCCGCGAGAAATCTTGCGGATCTGCTACCGCTGTTTGAGGAGCCCTGGTCACGCAGGTGTCTGCTGGTGACAGACGACAAGCATCCTGCCGATTTGATTGAAAAGGGACACATTGATGGTATTATCAGGAAAGCGGCAGCAGCCGGGAAACCAGTCATTACAGGGATTCAGATGGCAACGCTTCAGGCAGCGCAGTGCTTCGGACTCCGCGATCTGGGTGCGGTAGCCCCCGGTTATCAGGCGGATATTCTGGTGTTGTCAGATCTTGATAAGCTGGAAATAACAGATGTTTTTTACCATGGCAGGAAGGTGGTCAACAAGGGCAGACTGATGGACTTTAAGGAGCCTGCAGTGCGCCATGATATCTGGAAGACCGTGCGCAATTCGTTCTGCCTGAATGTGCTTACTGAGACAGATTTCCGGATTGCGCCACAGGGCAGAAAATGCCGTGTGATCAGGACGATTCCTGACCAGCTTCTGACCGAGGAGATGATCGTGGATATTGATTTTTCAAAAGATAATGGCGTTGATGTCGACAGGGATATTTTGAAGCTTGCTGTCATAGAGCGCCATTTGCGCACAGGTCATATCGGACTTGGCTTTATTTCCGGGATCGGCATGAAAAAGGGAGCGATTGCCTCGTCCGTATCGCACGATTCCCACAATCTGATCGTCATCGGCGCGGACGAGAATGATATGACAATTGCCGCGAACCGCATCCGGACGATGGGCGGAGGACTGATCGTGGTTGCTGACGGTGAAATCCTTGCCGAGATGCCGCTTCCTGTCGCAGGACTGATGAGCCAGCTTCCGGCAGCAGATGCCGCAGGTCAGAATGAGGCGATCAGGCGCGCTGTCTACAGTCTGGGCGTACCGGAAAATATTGAGCCTTTTATGACGATGGCGTTTGTGAGCCTGCCTGTGATTCCGAGTCTGAAGATGACAACCAGAGGACTGGTGGATGTGGGGAGGCAGGAGATTGTATCACTGTTTGTGTAAACGGAAAGGAAGGTAAGCTTGGTTAAAGTATACATAGCAGACGCAACGGTGCTAAAGGATGAACAATTATACAGAAGATTATATACAGGTTTAGATGTTTCAAGACGTGCCAAAGCAGACCAGTTTCGGTTTGAAAAGGACAAAAGACTTTCTGTGGCAGCGGGAGCATTGCTACAGTACGCTTGTTTTTCCGTCTTTGGACGTTAAAAGAAAGCTATATGAAAGCCACCGGGCTTGGGATTAGATTAGAGCCGAAAAGCTTTGGCATGATAGCCTGTAAGGATGAGGTTGAAGTTACGCCGCCTGTGGATGAACGGGAATTCTACTTTAAAGAGTATTTTGTGGATGACGGATATTGTTATTCCTGCTGCTCGTTGTCAGAGAGGTTTTGTGATACTATGACAGAAGTAGCTTTAGGAGGGATATAGACCATAGTTTCATCTGTATAATCACAGAAGAGCTGGTAGAAATGACAAAGAATAGGAGACGATGTTTTTGAAAAAATATAACTATATTGATTTGGCGAGAACAATAACAATGTTTTTGGTTGTTATTAATCATATTTTATTTTTTTATTCAGATAATCCATTTTGGTATATTTATGCCGATGAAAAAAATGATATCGCAGTATATTTATGTGAAATACTAAATTTTACTGTTATACCTGTCTTTGTGTTTTG
>JAFOYD010000126.1 GCA_017391545.1 Lachnospiraceae bacterium | reverse complement strand
CAACTCTTGTTGCCAGAAGCTTTACTCCCTTGACCTCTGTCACCTGATTCATGACATCACCGAGAGCTTCCTTGGCTGCTTTGCTCTTCAATGACTCATTTTCACTTTGGAGTGCCTTGATTTCCGACATCATATGCTCAATCTTGTCAATGAGTGTTGCAGGAGTTGCCTTTGCTGCCTTTGCTGCTGCTTCCAGCTCATTTTCAATATTCTTATAGTAGTCAAATACATTGTCACCGGTAAGCGCCTCAATACGACGGACACCTGCTGCGACACCACTCTCAGAGATAATCTTGAATGCTGTGATGTCTCCTGTATTCTTCACATGTGTACCACCGCAGAATTCCTTAGAGAAGTCGCCCATCGATACGACACGTACTGTCTCACCATACTTTTCATCAAAGAGTGCCATAGCACCTGTCTTCTTGGCATCTTCCATGGTCATTACCTGTGTCTCAACGGCAATGTTCTCTGCGATCTTATCGTTGACCATTTTCTCAACTTTTGCAAGCTCATCTGACGTCATAGCTTCAAAGTGGCTGAAGTCAAAACGGGTACGCTCTCCATCCTGATAAGAACCTTTCTGCTGTACATGTGTGCCTAACACCTCACGGAGCGCCTTCTGCATCAGATGTGTTGCGGAATGGTTCTTGCAGATTTTTGTACGAAGCGATGCATCAACGCTTAAAGTAACCTCATCGCCAACCTTGATCATGCCGCCTGTCATCTTACCAATATGGCCAACCTTACCACCTAAAAGCCTGATGGTATCCTCTACGACGAACTCACCTGACGCTGTTTTGATCACGCCCTTGTCGCCCTGCTGACCACCCATCGTCGCATAGAACGGTGTCTCATTAACAATAATCGTACCGATCTCACCATCAGAAAGCGCTTCTACCAGCTCGCTTTCTGTCGTAAGGACAGTTACCTTTGAGTCTGCTGTCAGCTGATCGTAACCGACAAATTCTGTTGTGATTGCCGGATCAATAGACTCATATACCGTCACGTCAGCGCCCATATAGTTTGTGACCTTGCGTGCCTTTCTTGCTTTGGTACGCTGTTCTTCCATTGCTGTCTTAAAGCCTTCCTCATCAATTGAAAAGCCTTTTTCCTCTAAAATCTCCTTTGTAAGATCCACCGGGAATCCGTAGGTATCATACAGTTTAAATACATCAGCACCACTGAGGACCTTTTCACCGGATTTCTGCATTGTTTCTTCCATCTCTGCAAGAATTGCAAGTCCCTGGTCAATGGTCTTGTTGAATTTTTCCTCTTCCTGTGTCAGAACTTTAAAGATAAAGTCCTTCTTTTCATCAAGTTCTGGATATCCATCCTTGCACTCATCAATCACAGTCTTGGCAAAATCTGCCATAAAGGTACCTTCGATACCAAGCATTCTGCCATGACGGGCTGCACGACGTATGATACGTCTGAGCACATATCCACGACCTTCATTTGTCGGCATGATACCATCAGAAATCATAAATGTAGCTGAACGGATATGGTCTGTAATCAATCTGATTGACACATCGTTCTTCTCATCCTTCTGGTATTCTACACCAGCGACCTCGCAGATTCTGTCGCGGATTGCCTTCATGGTATTGATATCAAATACGGTATCAACATCCTGTACGACCACTGCCAGTCGTTCCAGTCCCATACCGGTATCAATATTCTTCTGGGCAAGCTCCTCATAATGACCTTTTCCATCACCGTCAAACTGCGTAAATACGTTATTCCATACTTCCATAAAACGGTCACAGTCACAGCCCACCTTACAGTCAGGCTTGCCACAACCATACTTAATGCCTCTGTCATAGTAAATCTCTGAGCACGGACCACATGGACCAGCACCATGCTCCCAGAAGTTATCACACTCACCAGTCTCAGGATCACGGTAAAAACGTGTGATTTTCTCTGCCGGAACACCAATCTCATTGACCCATATATTAAAGGCCTCTTCGTCCTCACAATAGATTGATGGATAAAGTCTGTCCGGATCAAGTCCCACTACTTTTGTAAGGAACTCCCAGCTCCATGCAAGAGCCTCATGCTTAAAATAATCACCAAATGAGAAATTTCCAAGCATCTCAAAAAAAGTAAGATGTCTTGCGGTCTTACCAACATTCTCGATATCGCCTGTTCTGACACACTTCTGGCAAGTTGTCACGCGGCGTCTGGGCGGGATCTCCTGTCCTGTAAAATATGGCTTTAACGGCGCCATACCTGAGTTAATGATCAGCAAACTGTTATCATTATGAGGCACCAGAGAAAAGCTCTTCATTGCTAAGTGTTCTTTGCTCTCAAAGAATTCAAGAAACATTCTTCTAAGCTCGTTTACTCCATAGTTTTTCACAATTATTATTCCTCCAAAATATATACACAATAATTATAAATTATAGTTCAGCTATTTTGTATTGTCAAACTTTTTTGATTCCATTTTTGAAATCAGGATACGGTCATTATCCAGCTCCTTGCCAGCACGTGTTGCGAATTGCTGAAGCAGATCGTCAACGGTCATATGGCTGCGCTCCTCTCCTGACACGTCGAGCACTATCCTTCCACTGTCCATCATAAGAGTACGGTTGCCAAGTTCCAGTGCCTGATGCATGTTGTGCGTTACCATCAGGCAGGTAATGTTCTGCTCGGCAACAATCTGCTTTGTAAGCATTAACACCTTATCTGCTGTAGCAGGATCAAGTGCTGCCGTATGCTCATCCAGAAGGAGTATCTTTGGCGTAACCATCGTTGCCATCAGCAATGTCAATGCCTGCCTTTGCCCTCCTGACAACAATCCAACAGGTTGTTTCATTCTGTCCTCAAGTCCCATCTCCAATAATGCCAGCTGTTCCCGGAACTTCTTTTTATCAGCCTGTTTTATTCTGCTAAAATATGCATTTTTAGAAGTCGATGCCCGCAGATATGCCAATGCCATATTTTCCTCGATTGTCATATGTGGAGCCGTACCTTTTAGCGGATCCTGAAACAAGTGGCCGATGACTTTACTCCGCACATGTTCTTTCTGATAGGTGATATCCTTTCCGTCTAACAGAATCAATCCCTTATCTGGAAAGAACGCACCTGTAATTGCATTGAATAAGGTCGACTTGCCCGCTCCATTACTACCTACAATCGTGGCAAAATCGCCTTTTTTCAGTTCCAGCTCAACGGCATTCAGTGCACATTTCTCATTGACAGTATCCGGATTAAAGGTCTTACTGATATTTTTCATGATCAGCATATTTTCATTCATCATTCTGATTCCCTCCGTTTCCGGTATTTACATCTGCCATGAGTTCTTTTATGTAGATTTGATTCTGCTCCCTTGTTGCGCGTCGTTTATTATAAAATTTCAGCTTATCCCTAAGATAAGGAAATGCAATCGCAACTGCGACGATCAAAGCAGAAACCAGTTTCAGACATTCTGCCGGAACATTGAGACGCAGAGCTACTGCCACAATAAATCGATATAAGCAGCTGCCAAGAATCACACCGGCGATACGTTTGATCAT
>JAFOYD010000125.1 GCA_017391545.1 Lachnospiraceae bacterium | reverse complement strand
TGGGCTGCTGATCATGAGCTGGGGATATTTCCTCAAGCTTGTCATAGCAGACAGAGTGGCAATCATTGTAGATACCGTGTATGGAAACTATGCAGAATACGGCGGTGCTTATATTATTGTGGCATCCGTGCTTTTTGCGGTTCAGATCTACTGTGATTTTGCCGGGTATTCTACAATTGCCATTGGAGCGGCCAAAATCCTTGGCTTTCAGTTGATGGAGAACTTCAATTGTCCATATTTTTCACGAAGCATAGCAGAGTTCTGGCGCAGATGGCATATCTCGCTGTCGAGCTGGTTTCGGGATTACCTCTATATTCCGCTCGGCGGAAACAGAAAGGGAACCGTCAGAAAGTATGTGAATATCATGATCGTATTTTTGGTGAGCGGTCTCTGGCATGGCGCTGCGGGAACGTATGTGGTATGGGGATTCATCCATGGACTGTACCAGGTCATTGGTGCACTGACCAGACCGGTCAGGGATAAGCTGAATGCGCTGTTTGATATGAAACCCGAGAGCATAGGGCATCGTCTTATGAGCGGGCTTGTGACCTTCGCACTGGTGGATTTTGCATGGATCTTTTTCAGGGCAGAGAGCCTTGGCGCGGCAGTTGAAATCATCAAGAGCATGGTAAATATCGGAAATATCAGCATTCTTTGGAATGGTGCACTGTATGAGCTTGGTGTAAGTGCCAGGGGATTTCAGGTAATGTTTCTAAGTATTGTGGTTCTTTTGGTCGCTGATTTCATGAAATACAAGGGAATACAGGTCAGGAAGCTGATCCTGGAGCAGGAGCTCTGGTGCAGATGGATCTGCTATATTGTGATCGTGATGTTCATAATGATCTTTGGCATCTGGGGAGGAAGCTATGATGCCGCAAGCTTTATATATTTTCAATTCTAGGAGAAAGGCAAATGGTAAAGAAAATACCGTTAACAATAAGGAGGGTGACGGCTGTCGTGTGCTTTATGGCACTCCTGACAGCGGTGCTTGTCAAGACCTCTGATTTATTCGAAAGAAAATACAGTGATTCAAAGTATTATGACTTTTATAAACAGGAGCAGGATTTTGATGTGCTTTTTCTGGGAACGAGCCATGTCCTGAACGCAGTCTATCCCATGGAGCTGTGGAGAGATTATGGCATTGTGTCCTATAATATGGCAAATCATTCGGAAAATATCTGTACAAACTATTGGCAGCTTCGCAATGCGCTGGACCATACCAGCCCCAAAGTTGTGGTGGTCGATCTGTATGCGATTGATGGTGACAGTAAGGTCAATGAGCAGTATCTCCACAATTTCGCAGATGCCATGCCGTTTTCCTTGACGAAGATCGAGATGGTCAATGACCTGCTGGAGCCATCAAAAAGAATGGAATATCTGTTTAACTTTTCCCTGTATCACAGCAGATGGGAGGAGCTTGGCGCCGAGGATCTCAGACCTTCCACCGGACTTGAAAAGGGCGCAGAGCTTCGGGAGGAGATTGCGGTCAATGAACCTCCGGTACTGATTCCAAAGGACGAGTATGACGCAACAGACAGGCTGAACAAGCAGTATCTGCAAAAAATCATTGATCTTTGCAATGAAAAAGGTATTGAGGTCGTCCTGATGTATGTGCCGTACACGATGCCGGAGAGCCACCAGAAGGTGGCGAACTGGGGATATGTATGTGCGCAGGAGAACCAGATTCCTTACCTGAATTTCGTGTATGAGGAGCTTGCCATCAATTATGCGACAGACTGTGCTGATATAGCACACCATTTAAATTCATCGGGGGCAAGAAAGGTAACAGATTATCTTGGAGGCTTTCTGACAGAGAATTATGAGCTTTCTGACAGGCGAAATGATGACGCGTATTCTTTCTGGAATCAGGATTACGAGGAATACCGGAACATGAAAAGCGAATGGATCGATACGATCGACAGTCTTTATTCGTATCTGGTACTGTTAAACGACAAGGATTATCGTACTACAGTTTATTTGACAAACGATTCTTATATTTATGAAAACCCTGAACTCATGGCACTTTTTGAAAATGTTTCTGTGTTTGGCAGTCTGGAGTATGTGACAGAACACAGTGAAGAGATCACAGATGATGTCATAAAGCTTGAAGTGACAGATACGGCAACAGGCAGTATTGTAAGTACGCGCTTTTTTGATCAGGGCAGCGTGGAACAAACGGAACTAATAACCTATAAGGACAATCAATAACTTTGAATGTATGGAGGGACCGATATGTGTGGAATAGCAGGTTTTTGTGGAAATCCCGGAAACTGGAAAGAAAATATTGAAAAAATGAATAAACGAATGGTTCACAGGGGACCGGATGCCGGTGGCATCTGGGCAAGCGACGATGCAAATGTCGTGTTTGGACATCGCAGATTATCCATTGTCGATTTGTCCGAGAATGGAGCACAGCCGATGCAGTCGGCCTCTGGCAGATATGTGTGCGTCTTTAATGGTGAAATCTATAATTACAAGAAATTAAGGGACAGGCTTCTTAACGAAAAAAAGGTAACAGCCTTTCGCGGAACATCGGATACCGAAGTACTGCTCGAGGCGTTTGAGGCATATGGCGTGCAGGAGACGATCAGACAGTGCAAGGGAATGTTTGCAATCGCACTGTTTGATAAGAAAACGGGGAAGCTTACCCTGATCAGGGACAGAATCGGTGAAAAGCCGCTGTATTATGGCTTTGTCAATGGACATTTTGTGTTCGCCTCCGATATTGGATGTATCAGTGTACTCGATGATTTTCACAATCCGATTGACACCAGGGTCTTACAATTGTACTTTATCCATGGATATATTCCGGCACCGTATTCGATCTATCAGGATATCTACAAGCTGGATGCAGGCTGTATGCTTGAAATCGATGCTCCCTATCAGGAGCCGAAGGTCAGCGCCTACTGGTCTGTACGTGAGGCTGCGATTAACGGGCAGGAGCATCCATTTAAAGGTACAAGGCAGGAGGCAGCAGACGAGCTTGAACGGCTGCTAAAGGAATCCATCAGCGAGCAGATGGTAGCAGATGTTCCTGTCGGTGCATTTCTTTCAGCAGGAATCGACAGCAGTACAATCGTGGCACTGATGCAGGCGCAGTCAAGCCGCAAAGTGAGAAGCTTTACGATCGGAATGGATAATCCGGAGTACAACGAAGCAGTCTATGCAAAGGAAATTGCAAAGCACCTTGGGACAGAGCATACAGAGCTGTATATCACGGCTGATGACGCAAAGAAGGTCATTCCCAAGCTGTCCTGGATGTTTGGGGAACCGTTTGCGGATTCCTCGCAGATTCCGACTTATCTGGTGAGCAAGATGACAAGAGAGCATGTGACGGTATCCTTAAGCGGTGACGCAGGCGATGAGCTCTTCTGTGGCTATACATCCTATTCCTCTATTGACAGGATCTGGGGCAAGATGAAAGGCTATCCCTATGGCATCCGGAAATTCTGCAGTAATCTTCTGGTCGGAAATCCGCTGATCAAAAATAATCAGATTCTCCAGACAAAGGCGTATCTCTTAGGTGCAAAGAGCGCAGAGAATCTGTATGAGCTGTCGAATGCACAGGAGGCTTCCAATCTGCATATCGCGCTGGAGAAGGAAACATATCCTTACAAGCACAACAGTCAGCCCTATGGGGCACTGAAGAATACCCAGAACTGTATCATGCTGATGGATATGGAGGTGTATCATCCTGATGATATCCTGGTCAAGGTCGATCGCGCTGCCATGGCAGTATCCCTTGAGACCAGAGTTCCGATGCTTGATAAGGATGTCGTAGAGTTTGCGTGGACCATTCCTATGGAGTATAAAAAGCAGGGAAATGAGGGCAAGCTTGTCCTAAAGGATGTGCTGTACAAATATGTGCCAAAGGAAATGATGGACAGACCCAAAAAAGGCTTTTCCATTCCAATCACACAGTGGCTTAAGGAACCGGGACTTCGGGAGTGGGCAGAGGCACTGCTTGACCGCAAGTTAATTGAACAGCAGGGCATTCTTGATGCAAACGAGGTAGAGAGAATCTGGAGAGACTTTATCGACAATGGAAACTGGCGGATTCAGATCTGGTATATCCTGATGTTCCAGAGCTGGATGATGGATCAGAAAGCACAGTTATAAAAATAATGGAGGGTAACGATGGTTTCTGTACTTTTGAACTGGTCCTATATACTGGTGACTGCATTTTTGACGGGCTTCGGCCTGCGTGCGCTTGTTGACAGGCTTTTTCAATACAAAATCAAGGAAGCAGGCAGCATCGTAGCCATGGGGCTGATGGCAGTTACCGTATATGCACAGATTTTCAGCCTCTTTTATAAGGTAGGGTTGGCGGCGAATCTGATCCTCGTGGTGATCTGCCTGGTCATCGCTGTTAAAGAGAGACGGGCAATCGCAGAAGTAATCGGCACAGCGTGGAAGGGCAGAGGGACAGGATGGAAACTGCTCATGGCAGTGAGTGTGATTGTATGGTCTTATTGTACTTCAAGGGGATACATGCATTATGATTCCGATCTGTATCATGCGCAGAGCATCCGATGGATTGAAGAATACGGCATTGTAAAAGGACTGGGCAACATCCATGTAAGATTCGCTTACAACAGTTCCTTTTTTGCTTTGTCAGCACTTTACAGCATGAAGTTTCTCTGCGGGGTATCACTTCATTCTGTCAATGGATTTATTGCAGTTTTACTTTGGACTGAGGTCATGAAGCTTTTTCAAAGCCATAAGAACAGAAGAACGATGGTGACAGATTTTGCCAGATTCGGAGCGCTGTATTATCTGACGATCGTCTATAGCGGTATCGTGGCACCGGCATCGGACTATGCGATCATGTGTGTTGTGTTCTTTATCATCATCAAGTGGCTGGAGCTTCTGGAAAAGGATGTTCCTGATATACCACCGTATGCACTGTTATGCGTGGCAGGTGTCTATGCGGTGACATTAAAGCTCACAGCAGGACTGATCCTGATTTTGCTGATCAAGCCTGCATCGATGCTGATCCGTGAGAGAAAGTGGAAGGACATTGGTAGTTATCTCCTGATGGGAGTCGTGACACTGTTTCCATGGATGGCAAGGACTGTCATCATATCAGGGTATTTACTCTATCCGTTTCCGGCACTTGATATCTTTCATGTTGACTGGAAAATCGATGCAGCGGCTGCG
Source organism: Lachnospiraceae bacterium (assembly GCA_017391545.1). Lineage (GTDB taxonomy): Bacteria > Bacillota > Clostridia > Lachnospirales > Lachnospiraceae > COE1. The sequence goes on along the minus strand of JAFOYD010000125.1, from coordinate 758 downwards.
GCACTCGATGCAGCTGAAATCAAAACATGGGGACGGGGGATTGAAAATGCAGCGCTGGTCGATCTGCCGGTATCAGAGTGGATTACAAACTGGTTTCAAAATACCCTTCCGGGGATTGGAAAGCTGTTGATTGTGGCAGATGTCATGTGCCTGCTACTCATGGTTGTCCTGATTGTCAGATTTTTGCGTAACAGGGACCAGGATCCGCTTTATAACGGACAGCTTCTTGTGCTCATCACAGTAGCCGTATCGTATCTGTTCTGGCAGCTTTCTGCTCCGCTTTTAAGGTATGGTTATGCATATGTTCTGCTTGTCGTTATGATAACGGTGGGCATCGTGTATGATTTGTTTGCAAAATTTATGGAAAAGAGACAAAAACTGCAAATTTTGAAAACAATGCGGGTATTAGGAGTTGCACTGCTGGTATTGTTCTGTCTGGCAAAGACAGTGTCCCTTGTCCGATATGTACAGGATGAGTCCGGAAAGGATGCATATGTCTGGCAGCAGGACTATGGCAGATATGAGCTGGAAAGCTATGAAGTGAACGGAGTACTATTTTATTACTCGACAAACGGCGACAGAACCGGGTATGACAGCTTTCCGTCACTTCCGAGGCAGACACAGATCTGTTTTCGCGGACAGGGGATCGCGGATGGTTTCCGGGAACCATAATTCTTAGATTTCTAGAGATGTCTGACAAAAGGAAAAGGTGTTTACCTAAGGGGAATAGTGTGGTATTATAAAAAATAGTGGCTTTT
>JAFOYD010000124.1 GCA_017391545.1 Lachnospiraceae bacterium | reverse complement strand
ATCGTTGGGGTACTGTGTGCTGATGATAATTCCAAGCTTGTTGAACAATGTGATCTGTGATGATCTCATCGCCTCAACAGGATACTCGTCCAGCGCTCCGGCTTCGTCTGCCAGGAACGCATTGGCAAGCTTACCGTCCATGGTGTCCTTGCTATACGCAAGTGGTATGTATTCCGAATCGGTCAGTTTGCAGTCAATCTGTCCTCGCAGGATTTTGAAATGATTGGTAAGTGCCGGGCTGCTCTTTACAATCTTCCGGAACGCCCCTTTCAGCTCCGATGACAGTCTCAGATCAGGTGCCACGGAAAAGAAACGCGAAAAATTCGGTTCTGTCAGCATCAGCAAAATGAAGATTACGGCACAGGCAAACGTCTTGAAATTCTTACGTCCGATTTCCAGCAGTGCACCTTCATAGTAGCGGATGTCCTTGCCCTCATCATTTTTCAGTTTCGTGCAGAATATGGCTGTGATCAGAAGATGCGCATAGGGTTCCAGTCCTTCCGTCATGGGCACCTTTAAGTCTGGATGCACCATGAGGCTCATAACAGCCTGCACTTTTTCAAACATTTTTTCATCAATGTAGGCTTCCTCATCTTTACCATCTACGATGTCAGTCCATGCTTTTGCCTGCAGCTTGACATACTTTCCGACATAGAAATTGCCTTCCTCGAGACACCACTTAGCATATTGATAAGCTACGCTGTCCTTAACCGCCACTCAATATTTCTTTCAAGGGGTCCGATTCTCCCTTGCTCTCCTTTTTTGGTATACTCCTCAGACCACTCTGGATGGTCATGAGGTTCTCTTTTTCTATGTCATTTAGCATCTTGCGTTTCGCCTGTATCTGCTTATCAATACTTACGATCTGACTCTCAAATCCGTTCAGCATCCTGTAATATTCGCTGTATGTCATTTCTTCATTTCCGATCAGCGTATCTTCCAGTTCTTCGAATTTGAGCATGCGGTTGTAGAAGGTCTCCCGCTTCTCCTCGAACTCCTGGCACTCGGCAATGAGCATACAGTAGCGGTTGATAACAACCTCAAAAAGTGCATCATTTTTCTCAATTTTCTTTAAAATTTTAATGATTTTTACAAATTCCTGATGCGCTTTTTTATTGTTTTTGACCTCTTCGCGCTCCCTGAGCGGCAGTCCGGTAAGGAGTGATTCTTCCGCTTTCTTCCTCTGGTCAAGTTCAGCTTTTGTGCGGTGTGAACGACCTTCGGATTTAATCACTGCAAATGGTTTTGGTGGTCTTGACATTGCCCTTCCCCCTTCCCTTTTTTTAATAAAAAACCTATTTTGGGAATAAATTGCACATGAATGTGGGCCGTAGGTGTGGAGCGAAGCTCAAAATACCAGACCAGCACCCCCGGGGGGATGTTTCTGCTGTTCCTGTATGACTGATAAAATCAGTTCCTTTGGTATCGTTCCATCATCTGCCATCTTGTGATGCCTCTCGCACAGCGTCAGCAAATTGTCATTGTCGAGTCGCTGTTCATAATTCTCATTCAGCTTGTTTGCGTGATGCACGCTTAGCTGTTCACTGTTGAACTGCCTGACTGTATCGTACAGATTGCGCAAGCATATCTGACACAGATATCTGTCACGCTCTTTGATTTCATCTCTCTTCTGCTGCCAGGCTGACGTATAACGAAAGCGGTCTTGCTCCGAGCGTCTGTTAGATTTCTGTGGCTTCATTCCACAATCAAACTTACTGTCGTGAATCTTGTGGCAATATTGGCATGACTTTAACATCTATTCCCTCCAACGAAAAAAGGAAACCAGCGCTTAACTGATTTCCTTTTCTTTGATGTATACACTATAACACAGATAGAGTGTATCATTCTATATCATCTTTTACGACTGCTGCCGTGGCAACATACTCATTCATCATTCTGGTGAGCACTGCTGCCTGACTCTCTCCTCTGCTCTCACAGGCTTTTGCAAACGCCTCTACTACTTCCTTTTTCAGCTTATAGGATTTGCTCACCCATCCTGCCTTCTGTTCATACTTCTTTGTTGCTATCGTCTGTGCTGTGGGATTTCCTACTGGCATCTCATTGTCCTCCTCATACAAATTTGATAATTGCAAATATTATAAATGCAATTAGTCCTATGATAAACAATACATGGTATATTAACTTCGCTGATACTTTAACAAGTTCCATCAATTCTTTCATTGCATTTTCCATCTCCTTGTGCTATGATTTTTGTAAGGAGCAGGAGGCTTTCGCCTCCGCCCTGCTATTCAAACAAGTGAATTAAGATTAGTATCCAACCGACGATGGAAACTATCTGTATTGTGAGCTTCTCTAGCTGTGCTACCAGCTTCTGAAGCTCTTTCACTGTCTCAACAGCTTTTTTGATTTTTTCAATCATAGGCTTGTCCTCCTTACAATTATATATTATCATATGGTGCACCATATGTCAATAGTTATTTACAAATATTTTGACTTTTTTTTATAATAAAAGCACTTGGATTTACTGAATATTCCAAGTGCTTTACTAATCTCTATTTTTTCTCTTCTGGTATCTTGAAGTGTTGCAGTGCCTTCGCATGGATCCTGTGCACCTGTGCCCACTCCACATGCATCTTCACAGCTATTTCTTCCCATTTCAGGCACTCTATGTATCTAAGCGTCAGCACCTCCCGTTCTCTTTCATCCGGTACAGCTTCCACAGCCGTAAGTACTTCAACATAGATTTCTATATGCCTGTTTTTTATCTGGATCATTTTCGAAATCAGTTCTTCTTCTTTCACCATGCAGGCAGACAGATCTCTGAATACCCTGCTGCCACAAATGCCTATATCATTGTTATTGATTTTGAGCCATATCTTTTGTGATTCAAATTCCTTGATCTGGTCAATAATTCTTCTCTCCGCTTTTCTGCTCTCACTGAACCGATTCAGATATGCTTTCTTCTCTTCGTTTCCTTTTACACTATCCATATGCACCCCTGCTGCCGTGCAGCTTTATCTTTTACAATTGATTCTTCTGTCACGATATTCTTTTTCTACATGTTTCACGACCATATGCTCTACTGCCTGTTCGGGTGTGACCTGGTGCTTTATGCAGTATCTGTCAACATATGCCTTAAACTCATCATTGATTCTGTATTCTTCCATTGCCCTCTCCTTTACCAATTATTTTCATCTGTCAGCAGATATGCCAATGTGATACCTGCGAAAAATATTAATGCCACCATGATTATTATTATCCAGAGCATTGCAATGATGATATATCTAATTCGCTCCTTGGCGCATTGTGGCTTAAATGCCACGCATAAGACAATATATATCAGCATTGCAATCCCCAGATATATGCACGTCATTCTAAATCCCCCTTTACACGTTTCTCACTATCCGTTTACTTTTTGCTTTAACAGGTCGAGTGCATCCAGCAGACAATTGTATTTATAAATCGCCTTCATATGTTTTCGCTCAATCGCATCTTTTAACACAATTTCATAATCTAAAATCAGTGCATCAATCTGTGAAGCATCATATCCTCCCCTTAAAGCTACTGTGTCACTTTCAGTTTTCTCTGCTGCCGGACTGTCCTCTTCCTCAAAGGTGTCAGATTCTGTCACCTTTTCCTCTTCGTCAATATCGCTCTGCTCCTCCTGCGGTTCACCAAGCCATTCCCATTCAAAATACTTTTCAAAGGCTTTCCAAAAATTGTAAATTGGTATCTTTATGGTCTTATTTGTATGGATGAATTCAACCCTGTATCCATACTCATATTTGACACGTACATATCTGTTCTCATATGGCAGCATTTTATAAAATATACTCTGCTCACTGAGATATCCCATATATGCATCACTCTCACCCTGCCTGAATAATTCTTTCAGCTCTTCGAGTTTATCTGTCGGAAACTCTGCAACATCAAATATCAGGCTGATTGCATTATCAACATTGTCGGTGGAGTACGGTATCTCTGTCGGTTTCTCCTCTCTAGTGGAAACCTCCGGCTCCTCTGCAAAGGTGTCAGATTCTGTCACCTTTTCCTCTTCGCCCTCTGCTTCCACTGTCTCGTTCTCAGGTTCTTCCTCAAAGGTGTCAGATTCTGTCACCTTTT